>JAYWHS010000046.1:0-6052 GCA_043777635.1 Kofleriaceae bacterium
GCAACCACCATGGCGGCAACCGCAGCGGCAACCAAAGCGTCGGGCAGCCACGCCAAACGGGTGCGCCACGACGAGCTGTGCGTTGGCAGCAGCTTGAGCGACGAATAGACGACGCGTCCACGGCTAAGGTACGACAATAAAAAAGTTGCGGGTACCAAGACCAACAACACCAGCAGGATGGGTTCCGCGAATTCTAACGAATGCAACATCTAGATTTTCGCCTACGCGGCGACCTCCGTGCGCAAGCGCGAGTCTTCAACAAAACCACGCGCAGCTTTGAGCGTAGCTAAGGACTCGGCACTGTCAGGTTGATAGCCAGCAAATTTTACGCGGTCGCAACGGTCCAAAAATGCGCTCAAAAGTGCGCGATGGTCGGCCGTAAGCTCGGCGGCTTTCGCAGCTTCGGTTAAAAATTCTTCGGTGGTGCGCTCGGGCGCAGCGATGTCGTAACGGTCTTCAAGATAGCGACGCACGATGCCGGAAAGTTCAACAAACCAAGGATCTGCAGCAGCACCGTCCGGGGCTCCACCAGTTTCCAAGGCCACCAAGCGCGCCACCGCAGTATCGTACGCGGTGCGTTTGCGCTCGATTTTTTTGCGTGCGCGCAACCGGCCAAGCAGTACCAGGCCAAGCGCCAACCAAATGACACCGAGCCCAATCAACGCAAAATACCAACGCGACCAGCCGCCCACATTCACGGCGAGTGCACCGGCCGCCGGCCGCAACTCGGCGCTACTTTTGCTGACCTGCACCGGTTCAACCAACAGCGAAATTTCTTCGGTCAACAATTCGGAGCGATCGCCGGCTGCGGTAGTGGCCGATCCGGTGGCGGCATTGGCCGATCCGGCTGCGGCATTGGCCGACCTGGTTGCGCCGCTAGGAACCGCACGCGCGTCGAGCATCTCGATGCGAAACGGCGGTACCCGATGCCGACCACTACTTGGCGCAACCAAGGTGTAGGTTTGCACTTGTACGGCGTGGCCGTTAGCTTCACGCCGGGTCTCGCGCTCATAATGCTCGACGCGAAACCGCCCGACGCCGGCTTCTTGAAAAGGCAGATCTACCGAGACCCCAGGTTCAGCGTCGACTTCGAGCTGTACGGTCACCTGACCATCGAGGCTCGGTTTTGATGGCCACACGCGTACCGTCGCTTTGACTGGCCCGTTTTCGGTAATCTTGGTAATCGCATCGGCAGGTTCCGCAACCGGCACAGCGAGCGGTGCCTCGGTTTTGGCCCGGCACGCACTGAACAGCATCGCTGCTGCCGCAGTGATCGCCACCGCCACGCTACGCACCACAACGTAGCGTCGATGCCGTACGAGGTGGCTAGGGCAACACAAGATTGACAAACCGCTCATCGCCGACCTCGTTTGCGTTCCCGGAAAAATCGCAGCAGCGGATCAACCATCGATTCATTGGCATCAAAGGTGATCAGATCCACTCGGCTCGCACGCAGGCTGTCGTTTAAGTCAGCCTGACGTTGCGCCGCCAACCGTTGCAGCTCGTCGCGAAATTGCGCGGCGTGCGTGTCAACAAGGCGAGTTGCACCAGTTTCTGCATCGACCAATGTCACCAGCCCCGCCGGTGGCATAACGGCTTCGCGCGGATCGGTCACCAGTGCCGCAACCAGATCATGCTTGCGGCCGGCATGGCGCAGGACATCAAGGTAGTTCTCATCGACAAAATCTGAAATCAAGAACAGCACGGTGCGACGCGGCAATACTTTGCGGCAAAACTCGAGCGCCGCACCAATGCTGGTGGCGCGGCCTTGCGGCGTGGTCAGCCCATCGGCAGCGCTACGTTTGCGCCGCAGTTGTTGCCACCAATTGCGTACCATGCCGGGCCACTCGGTGATCATGCGACGTTGCTGAGTCGCCACCGGTTCACCGCCACCACGCGCCAACACTTCGCGAATGACGCGCAGCGCGTGTTTGCTGCCTTTGCGCGGTGGGATGTAGAGATCCGCCGCACCATGGAACAACAACAGGCCAACTTTGTCGTCGTTGCTTGTGGCCGACAACGCCAACAACGCTGACAGCTCGGCGGCGGCCTCCAGTTTGCTGCGTCGGCCTGAACCAAATTCTTGAGATGCGCTGATATCGACCAGCAACATCACCGTGAGTTCGCGCTCTTCAACGAAGCGCTTGACATGGGCCTCACCAGTCCGCGCGGTGACATTCCAATCGATTGCGCGGACATCATCGCCCGGCACGTACGGCCGTACTTCATCGAACTCCATGCCACGGCCCTTAAACACGGATACGTAGGCGCCGGCCATTACATCGGCGACGTCTTTTCCAGTGACGAACTGGATCCGTTTAACAGCTTGGGCGATTTCTGCAGGCAACATGATGACGAGCCCTCGGGCCTATGGAACCGGCACGTTTTCAAGAATTTGGGCGACCACATGATCCGAGGTTTTGCCCTGCGCTTCGGCTTCGTAACTAACCATCACACGATGTCGCAACACATCGGCCGCAATGGTTTTGATATCGTGCGGGCTAATGTACGTGCGCCCAGTTAACAACGCCTGAGCCTTGGCAACTTTAATCAAGTTAATCGATGCCCGCACCGATGCGCCGTTTTCGATCAGTGACGCCAACGCTGGCATACCGGCAGATTTGGGATCGCGAGTTGCGGCCACCAGATCGACGACGTAGCGCTTCACTTTATCGTCGACAAACACTTGTTTCACGATATCGCGCGCTGCCAAGATCTCGTCGCAGTTCATCACTTTATTGGCGCGCGGCTCACCGCCCGAGCCGGCCATTCGATCGATGATTTTGACTTCATCTTCGCGCGTTGGATAGCCAACTTTGACTTTAAGCATGAAGCGATCAAGTTGGGCTTCCGGCAACGGATATGTGCCCTCCTGATCGATTGGGTTTTGGGTGGCTAGCACCAAAAAGGGTTCGTTGAGCGGAAACGTCTGGTCGCCCAAGGTGACTTGTTTTTCCTGCATCGCTTCGAGCAAGGCCGATTGAACTTTGGCCGGCGCACGATTGATTTCGTCAGCCAAGACAAAGTTGCCGAACACCGGGCCTTTTTTGACGGTGTAATTGCCGTCGCGCGGGTTGTAAATCTGGGTGCCGACCACGTCGCCTGGCAGCATGTCAGGCGTGAACTGGATACGGGTAAACACGCCTTCAAGGGCATCGGCCAAGGTGCGAATCACCAATGTCTTGGCAAGTCCTGGCACACCTTCGAGCAGCACGTGGCCGCCGGCCAACAGGCCGAGCAGCAAGCGGTGCAACATCTCGTCTTGGCCAACCAAGACTTTGCCGACTTCGGCTTTGAGTGTCGCGAATTTTGATTGCAGTTGGGTTGCGTCTTGTGTAAGTCGATCCGACATTTTTTTATCCAAGCGTGAAGCGCTAGAGCAGTCACATTGCCGACCACTGGGCGTCGAGTCAACTAGACCCGACGTACTTGTTATTTCCGATCTGCGCAGATTTTTTCAACTGTGACAAGCGTCGTGTAAATAATTGAAATAGTGTTTTATGGCGTGGCCGTAGAACCAACAGGCCAGCCGTGCGCCGCACCTGTTGGTTATTCCTCCATGCCGTAGCGCAGCAGCTTGCGGTACAGGGTTTTGCGATCTAGGCCAAGCGCTTTGGCCGCTTCGGTGCGGTTGCCACTGAGTAGTTCCAACACATGCAGAATATGCCGTCGTTCCACTTCTTCGACTGTCACCAAGGCTTGGTGGCCCTGTTGATGCATCGGCATCGGCCCCGGTTCGTATTGCCGTATTTTCTCGGGTAGATCCTCGACGCCCAGCACGCCAAAGTTGGCAACCGCAACTGCGCGTTCAATGCAATTTTGCAATTCGCGAACATTGCCTGGCCAGCTGTAGTGCACCAACCGCTCCGCCGCTGCGGGTGAAATCGCAGCCACCGGCTTGGCGAACAGCGTGGCGTAGTGGGTGACAAAGTGCTGGGCTAGCAACAACACATCGGCTGCGCGCGTCCGTAGCGGCGGCAGCGGTAGTGCGACCACGTTGATCCGATAATACAAATCTTCACGAAACGTTTTGTCATCGACCATGGCTTCAAAGTCGCGATTGCTCGCAGCGAGCAGGCGCACATCGATCGGCAACTCTTGTTGGCCACCCAACGGTCGAATCGTGCGTTCTTGCAACGCCCGTAACAATTTCGGCTGCAAGGTCAGCGATAATTCGCCAACCTCGTCGAGAAACAAAGTGCCACCATTGGCTTGGGCAAACAATCCCGCCTTGTTTGAGCGAGCGTCAGTGAATGCACCTTTGACATGGCCGAACAACTCACTCTCCAACAACGCCTCCGGCATCGCAGCGCAATTGATCGCCACAAACGGGCCATCGCAGCGCTTAGAGCGACGATGCAGTGCCCGAGCCGCCATTTCTTTGCCGGTGCCACTCTCGCCGGTAATGAGCACCGTAGCGTCAGTTTGCGCGACCTGGTCAATAAGTGTGTAGACCCGCTGCATCGCGCTGCTGGCGCCAATAATTTCATCGAAGCGCTGGGTTTGCGCGACCACCTGCCGCAGTCGCGACACTTCAGCTTTCAAATGCCGGCGCTCAATGGCCCGATGCAAGGACATCGCTAACGCATCAAGTTCAACCGGCTTGGTCACAAAATCGTATGCACCTGCGCGCATCGCTGCGACTGCCGCTTCAAAACTGCCAAACGCAGTGAGCACAATCACGGGGACATCCGGTCGATTTGCCACGATCCGCGACGTGAGTTCGATCCCGGTGAGCCCCTTCATATTGAGATCAGTAAGCACGCAGTCAAAATCCTGGTTGAGCAGCAACGCGAACGCTTCTTCAGGATCGGTGCGCCACGTCACCGCCATGCCGCGCTTGGATAAGCCGAGCTGTAACAACTCGCACATATCCGGTTCATCGTCGACAACGAGTACTTTTCCAACCGCTTGCATAGGCTTCATAACTCCGGTGCCAAAGGCGCAAAAGGCGGCGACGACAACGCTCGACCACTGGGCCGATAGGTCGGACGATCCGGCGCAGCGACGTTGGACACAGCATCGCCGAGCGGCAAATAAATCGTGAAGGCGCTGCCCTGCGCTACCGAGGTATCGACGCTGATCCAGCCGCCATGTTCACGCACGATGCCCCAACTTACCGACAAGCCCAAGCCCGTGCCTTCACCAACTTGTTTGGTCGAAAAAAATGGTTCAAACACGCGGATGCGCGTCGCATCTTCCATCCCTTGGCCATTGTCGCGCACGGTCAAGGCGGCGCAGCGGCGAGCACTTCCACCGGCGACCAAGGGTGCGACCGCATCCACTTCTTCGAGGGAAAGTTCAATTTTTCCGCCGCGTGGCGTGGCATGCAAAGCATTGACCACCAGATTGGTGAGCACTTGATGCAACTGACTTTCGTCGACGGAAAGGGTGATTTCAGGCGACGCCATCACAGTCAACGCAACGCCTGCAGCTTTCGCCATCGGTGCCAATAACGTGGCGGCCCGCTCGGCAATCGGCAGCAGTAATTGCGGGGTTTTCTGCGGCGGTCGAGGCCGCGCAAAATCGAGCAATTGCCGAATCAACTTGGTCATCCGTTCGGTTTGATCCAACACCACGCGCGCGCTAGTTTTGGCCTCCTCGCCCTCGACCTCGCCGGTGGCCACCAACCGCGCACGCCCAGCGACAACGTTGAGCGGCGTGCCCAATTCATGGGCCAACCCCGACGCCAATTTACCGACGGTGGTGAGTCGTTCGGCATGATGCAGTTGCGCTTCCATGGTGGCGCGGGTCTGTTGTTCGGCCAACAACCGATCACACATCCTGTTCATTTCTTGCGCCAACTCGCCCAGTTCATCGCGTTGGGTCAGCACCAAGGGCCCGGTCAGATCGCCGGCACCCACCCGTCGAGCTTTGTCGACCAGCCGCGCCACCGGTCGGCCGACGAACATCACGCCCAACAAAAACACCAAGCCGGCCGACGCCAATGCGAGCACTAGCGCTTCGATAATATTGTTGCGCAACGACTCACGCATGTACGTGTTTTGATCGGCCAAACTCTGGCGCAACTCCAACGCTCCTCGGCGCGGCC
>JAYWHS010000047.1:0-6049 GCA_043777635.1 Kofleriaceae bacterium
TTCGTCACGGTAGTGCCCGATACATAGCGACATTGCCGCGCTTTGTCGACGGAAATCAGGTGCCGATCCAGTAAACCCAGCGGCGGCGGCCACGCTGAACTACTTCAGCAACTTCGCAAGCGTCACGCCCATTTCGGCCGTGGTCGAAGCAACGGCGATGCCGGCTTCTTTGAGTGCTGCGATTTTATCCGAAGCTGCGCCTTTACCGCCCGAGATGATCGCACCGGCGTGGCCCATGCGTTTACCTGGAGGTGCAGTTTGGCCAGCGATGAACGCTGCCATTGGCTTTTTGATGTTCTCTTTGGCGAACTGCGCAGCGCGTTCTTCCGAATCGCCGCCGATTTCGCCGATCATGAAGATCGCCGTGGTGTTTGGATCTTCCGCGAACAGCTTCAAGCAATCGATATGATCGAGGCCTTTGACTGGGTCGCCACCGATACCAATGGCGGTCGATTGGCCGAGGCCCAGCGACGATAGTTGATGCACAACTTCGTACGTCAAGGTGCCTGAGCGCGACACCACACCGACGGTACCTGGCTTGTGAATGTAGCCTGGCATAATGCCAACTTTACATTCGCCTGGCGTGATCACACCTGGGCAGTTTGGCCCAACGGTGATGACATCTGGGTAGTCCATCGCCAACACGGTCTTCACTTTGATCATGTCGTGAGCTGGAATGCCCTCGGTGATCGTGATGATGAGCTTGATACCGGCCGCAGCCGCTTCCAGAATTGCATCGGCTGCAAACGGAGGTGGAACATAAATGACCGTGGCGTTGGCACCGGCTTTGTGAACCGCTTCGGCGCACGAGTCGAACATCGGGATTTGTTCGAGCCCGGCGACTTTGGTGCCGCCTTTGCCTGGGGTGACGCCACCAACTAGGTTGGTGCCGTACTCGGCCATTTGTTTGGCATGGAATGCGCCAGCGGCGCCGGACATACCTTGCACGATGAGACGCGTATATTTACCGACGAGAACGCTCATTTCGAACCTCCGACTGCGGCGACTGCTTTTTTAGCGCCATCGGCCATATCTGTTGCTGCAATAATATTGAGCCCGCTTTCGGCGAGCATTTTTTTGCCGAGTTCCACGTTGGTGCCTTCGAGGCGAACGACCAACGGCATCTTGAGGCCAACGTCTTTGACGGCCTTGATGACACCTTCGGCAATCGTGTCGCATTTCATAATGCCGCCGAAGATGTTGACGAAGATGGCTTTGACGGCTGGGTCAGCGGTAATGATCTTGAAAGCTGCGGTGACTTTTTCAGCAGTGGCACCGCCGCCAACATCGAGGAAGTTGGCTGGTTCGCCACCATAATATTTGATGATGTCCATGGTGCCCATGGCCAAGCCGGCGCCGTTGACCATGCAGCCAATGTTGCCGTCGAGAGCAATGAAGGACAGGTCGTATTTTTTGGCTTCGAGTTCCGACTCAGCTTCTTCGCTTGGGTCGAAAAATTCTTGCAGGTCAGGGTGACGAAACAAGGCGTTGTCGTCGAAATTGATCTTGGCGTCGAGTGCCAAAACCTTGCCATCTTTGGTGGTGACCAATGGATTGATCTCGAGCATCGAGCAATCCATCTCCCAATAACATTTGGTGAGTGGCCCCATCATCTTGGCGAGTTCGCGTGCGGCTGGGCCTTTGATGCCCAGGGCGTTGGCGAGGTCGCGCGATTGGTAATCTTGCCAGCCGACCGCTGGGTTGATTGGGAATTTCAGAATTTTCTCAGGGTTGGTGTGGGCAACCTCTTCGATATCCATGCCGCCTTCGGTCGACGCCATCACGGTGACGCGGCCGGTGGCGCGGTCGAGCAACATGCCAAGGTAATACTCGTGGTCAATTGCGAGGCCTTGTTCGATCAACAGGCGTTGAACTTTTTTGCCTTCGGGGCCGGTTTGCGGCGTGACCAGTTGCATGCCGAAGATTTTGGTGACGGCAGCTTCGGCGTCAGCCTTGTTTTTCGCGACTTTGACGCCGCCGCCTTTGCCACGGCCACCGGCGTGGATTTGCGCCTTAACAACCACCACATCGGTACCAGCTTGTTGCTGAACCTTTGGGATAGCGGCTATGGCTTCGGCCGCCGACGTTGCAGCAATACCAAACGGCACTGCGACGCCATATTTGCGGAATAGTTCTTTACCTTGATACTCGTGGATTTTCATCGTGGTCTCCGGTGAATTCGGTAGCGCAGCCACCGTGTGCTACGCGGTGCAGTTGGTAACATGTTTGGCTGTTAGCTGATCGCCTGGCTAGGCGGAAAATGAGTGGGATGGGGGTGGCTGGGGGTGGATCGGTACGGCCGACAAGTGGCAGGCGTTGGGCCGGTTGCGCGGGTCGCAGAAAGGGCGCGGCTTGTGGGTGGGGAGGTGGGTGGGAAAGGAATGGAATGGGTTGGGCTGGGGGAGGATGGATTGGGGGAGGATGGGTTGGGGGAGGGAGGGTGAACGGTCGGCTCACAGAGGCTCCGGAGGGAGCGAGCTGGTGCTTGCGCGGTGGCACTGCGGCTGGCCGCGCGGCCGCGTAGGTGCGTGCTTGCGCGAAGCCTGATGCGCCGCCGCAGCGGCGCGGGTTGATTGTGAGATTGATAGCGAAGGTTGGCATTGTGCGCAGTGCACTTGCGGCGGAGGGACGGTTGGTGAATGCGGGACTTGAATTGGCGATAGTTGCCGGGGCGAGTGCGGTGATTGGCGGCATTGTGGCAGCGGTTGCGGGTAGTGCGATGCGTCCGGTTTTCGGACGTCAAATGTTCATTGAATTAGAGATGAAATTTGTCGATTTATGTTGACGTGATTTTTGGGCCGGAATTATTCAAGGCGACTGCCAGCTCATAAAATGATGGTGCAACGCTGCCATGTTCGCGGCACCGACCGATTGTCAGCGTCGGTGGATTTCTTTCGTTTTGCTTAGACTTCGCAGCGTAGTGCGCCAGGTACAGCGTCGAAAAATCAGGTGATAGAGTATCTGCATGCAACATGGTGCAGAGGTGAAGGTAGCCATCGACATTGATGCGCTGGGTGCGCAAATCGCTGAAATGTCGGCGCATATCGACGCTGCGATGCATCGATTGTTAACGGCAATTCGTGAATTCGACATCGCTTCAGGCTGGCAGGTGCAAGGCGCGCTGTCGTGTGCACATTGGTTAGCGTGGCGGGTGGGCTGGGATTTACGAACGGCACGCGAACGAGTGCGGGTCGCACGCAAGTTGGCGGAGTTGCCGCTGGTCGACGAGCAATTGCGAATTGGTGCAATGTCATATTCGCAAGCTCGGGCGATTTCGCGGGTGGCGACGGCTGAAAATGAGGCACTCTGGGTCGGATACGCCAAGCATATGCCAGCGTCGCAGCTGGATACCTTGTGCAGGTCGTATCAGAACGTGCAAGCTTATGATCAAGTTGGTGGGGCTGGGGTTATGGCCGGAGCGATGGCGGCGGCGAAGGTCGCAGCACAACGCACGGTGACTCGGCGAAGTCTCGACAACGGCATGGTGAAAATTGAAGTGGTACTGGCTAGCGATGAAGCGGCGATCGTTTGGGCGGCGCTTAATGCTGGGACCGCGAAAGCAGAGGTAGAACTACTACCTGCGCATTCGTCGCTGGCGGACTGGTCGCATGCAGACTGGTCGCATGCAGACTCGTCGCATGCAGACTCGTCGCATGCAGATTCGTCGCTTGCGAATTCGTCGCTTGCGAATTCGTCGCCTGCAGATTCGTCGCTTGCAGATTCGTCGCTTGCAGATTCGTCGCTTGCGGATCTTTCCGAACCGTTGCCTGCAACCCAGACTCCCGCAGAACCGTCGTCTGAACAACCACCCCGCGCAAATGCATTGATGGCCAAAGCACCAACGTCGGATGATCGTGGCCGGCAGCGTGCCGATGCGTTCATGGACATTATCCAGGATCGCATGCGCGGCGCCCGACCGCAGCGCACGCCGATCGAAATTGTCATCATGGTGCCGCACGCGGGTCTGCACGGTTCGGCGGAACCGTCAGATCTTGCGATGATGGCTGAAGGCGAAGTCATCGCTACGTGTACGGCACGGCGGTTATGCTGCGATGCTGGCGTGGTAGTGGCCCACGTCGACGCGTTAGGTGTACCGCTGTCTGTTGGTCGCAAAACCCGCACGATTTCGGCCGCAATCAAGCGAGCCTTACGGCTGCGCGACCGTACGTGCCGCTTTCCCGGTTGCACGCACCGCCGCTACGTCGACGGTCATCACGTTGAACACTGGGCCAACGGCGGTAAAACTGCACTGTCGAATCTCATGTTGTTATGTAGCACCCACCATACGCTGCTGCACGAGGGTGGTTACCGGGTCGAATCCAACGGTGCCGATGGCTGGAATTTTTTTGATCATCGCAACCGGCTCATCGAAGCACAGCCAGCTCGCACAACGCCGAATACTGTCGGCGCAGGACACGGCCTCGCAGCGTTGCGCGAGGCGCATGCGGCACTCGCCATCACGGCCAACACCAACGCCTCAAAATCGACGGGCGAGCCGATCGACTACGTGGTGTGATCGTGGCTGTCTGGCATGGCGATCTCGTGGCATGTGTACGCAATTGCACAGCGGCGTGGGGTAGGCTGTCGCGGTGGCAACTGTATCGTTTACTGAGAATCTGCGGGCATTGGTTGAATGTCCGTCGCGTGAAGTTGATGTGGCGACCGTGGCCGAAGCGCTTGATGCGGTTTTTACCGAGTTTCCAAAGCTACGTGGTTATGTGGTCGACGAGCGCGGCGCGCTGCGTGAACACATGATTGTGTTTCTCGACGGTGTGCCGGTTGACGACCGGACCCAACTGTCCGATAAAATCAAACCAACCAGTTCGATCTATGTGATGCAAGCACTCTCAGGGGGATAACGTGAAGCCACTTTTGATCTCGACACGCAAAGGCCTATTCGAAGCAACCTACGATGGCACGCGGTACGTTGTTGGTGCACCGCACTTTCGCGGCGTGCGGGTTTCGTTAGCGATGGTCGATCCCCGCGATGGCGCTTGGTACGCGGCGCTTGACCACGGCCACTTCGGTGTCAAGTTGCATCGGTCCGATGATCGTGGCGCAACGTGGATCGAAATCACCACGCCGGCGTATCCGCCCAAGCCCGAGGGGATGGTCGAGAAAAACTACTTTGGCAAAGAAGTTCCGTGGGCTACGCAACTGATTTGGTCGATGGCACCGGCACTCGATAAGCCCGGTGCGTTGTGGGCCGGCACAGTGCCAGGTGGCTTGTTTCGCTCTGAAGATCGCGGCGCGTCGTGGCAGTTGTGCGAGTTTTTGTGGAATTTACCCGAGCGCAAAAAGTGGATGGGTGGTGGCGTCGACTTTGCCGGTATTCACTCGATCTGCGTCGATCCACGCGACGCTCGCACGGTGGTGGTAGCGATTAGTTCTGGCGGTGTTTGGCGAACGCGCGATTGTGGTGCAACTTGGACACCGTCGGGCAAGGGTCTGCGCAATGAGTACATGCCACCCGAGCAAGCGTTCGACATCGAAGCGCAAGATCCACATTGTGTAGTGCAGTGCGCATCGGCTCCGCATGTGTTTTGGTGCCAGCATCACAACGGCATTTTTGTTTCCACCGACGACCTTGGCTCGTGGCAAGAAATCACCAAAGCCGGGCCCGCAGTATTTGGCTTCCCAGTGCTGGTTGATCCGCAAGATTCCAACACTGCGTGGTTCATTCCGTCGCAAAAAGATGAGTGGCGGATTCCCGTCGCGGGTGAACTTTGCATGACGCGCACCAGTGACGGTGGTGCCACGTTCGACGTATTGCGCAACGGTCTGCCGCCCGAAGGCGCCTACGACTTGGTGTATCGCCATGCTGCGGCGTTCAACGATGGTGTCATCGCGTTTGGCTCCACCACCGGCAATTTGTTCGTGAGCCCCGACCGTGGCGAATCGTTTACCGTGGTGAGCAACTACCTGCCGCCGATTCATGCGGTGACGTTTGTGAGTTGACGTGTTCAAGTCTTTTGTTCGTGCTACTCAATCGCTGCGATTTCTCGAAGTCTGTCGCGGAGTATCGCAAGCCGACTAGGTTCGTTCTGAG
>JAYWHS010000048.1:0-1818 GCA_043777635.1 Kofleriaceae bacterium
ACTTGCGCTAACTGCACGGTCACCCGCAACAGCTCCAATTGATCTTGGCCCACTGCGCGCAACACTGCAATTGGGTCGAGAAACTGCTCACGCGCGCGTTTCAGTGCGACCAGCGCAGCTTCGGATTTCTCTAAGCCGGTCTCAGAGCCAAGCTCTTGAAACTTACGCCGCGCTTCGGCCATGCGGGCTCGGGCATCGAGCAAATACAAATCCAAATTGCGCAAAATCAGCAAGCGCACTTGCTCTTCTTGCGTGCGTTTGTCCTCGGGCTTTTTGCCAACTTCATCAATTTCATCGGCAGCCATGTCCACCACTACGCCGGCTTCGGCACCCGCGCTACGTTGGCTATTAGCCAATGCGGTTAGTTCGGCTTGGCCGGCCAGCGGGTTTTGCGGGCCTTGCGACTTCACGATCGCCCACGCTGCTTGAGCTTGGTCTAGAATGCCGCGCTGCAATGCGATCACCGCATCAAGCCGCTTTTCGATTTTTTTCTCGCCCTTGCGCAACTCGTCGCTGAGCGCCGAGCGTTTGGCTAGCGCAGTACCAAGATTGGCTTGAGCGTCGGCCAATTCGGCGCCACCTTGGGCGGTTCGCTCTTTACTTGCGGCCCGTAACCAGCCTATGGCTTGATCATACAATTCAAGCGCCTTCGCTGGATCTGGATCCTTGTCGGCACGACGACGATCACCATCTTGCACGTACGCAATGCCCAAGTTGTAATTGGCTCGGAACATCAAGTCCGGATCGCCGATCGATTGATCGCGCGCCGCTAATAGCCGTTTTTCGGCTTCAGGCAAGTTGCCAGCGGCCAACGCCGCGAGGCCTGCGTTATATTCTTCGCGTCCGGCGCGATGTTGGCCTTGGGTGCAGCCGCTCATCGCAGCTGTCAGGGCCAGCACCAACGCTACTGCAACCATGCGCGTGGTTCTAGGTGCCTTGCGATTCATACCGACTCCGGTCGTGAGGTGCCCGCAGCAACCACCATGGCCGCAAGCAAGAGCACCAACGCAGCCAAAATAAACAACGGAAATCGCTCGACGGGAATGACCCGGGTCGTGCCTTGCGCGTTATCGACAATCGGCCGCACATAACTTTCCATAATCGAATTGAGATCCAGCGCAGCGACCCCGGCCGGCACGTAGGCACCTTCGGTTTCCAATGCCATTTGCCGCAGCGTTTCACCATCTAACCTGGAAATCACCGGCGTGCCGTCATGCATCATTGGCGTTTTGGCTTTGGTCACTGGGTCGGTAATCACGATTTGTGAACCATTTTCATCGCCAATCCCAACGGCAACAATTTTGACACCAGCGCGACGCGCCGCTTTGGCTGCGTCGAGCGGGAACGATTCTTGATCTTCACCATCCGTGATCAACACGATGAGCTTGGCCCCAACCCCAGCAGGAAATGACCGCAATGCAACTTTGACTGCTTCACCGATGCGCGTACCGCCACGACCTGCACTGCTAGTACTGACACCACTAAGCACCAAATCAAAAAATGATCGATCGGGCGTTAACGGGCAAAGTTGCACTGCACGACCGGCGAAGACCACCAAGCCAACGCGATGGCGCGGCAATTTTTTCACCAACGCAGCGACTTCAGCCTTGGCGCGTACCAGCCGGTTGGGTGCAGCATCTTCGGCCAACATCGAGCGTGAAACGTCGAGGACAATCATCACATCCGCAGCGTCGCTTGATTGCACGACGGTTTCAGTTTCACCGCGAGCTTGCGGGCGCATCAATGCCAGCACGCAAACCACCAAAGCGGCCAGCACCAAAGCCAAATATGCGATGTGGCGGGCGGTGCTTTGCGACC
>JAYWHS010000049.1:0-6036 GCA_043777635.1 Kofleriaceae bacterium
GCCGCCAGCAAAGCATCAATATCACGCGTCCGGTTTTCGGACGAATTACGTAAACCGATCGCTGCACCCTTGGCAACATATTCAAACGCGAAGCCGTGCGGTGGCAATTCCAACACTCCAAGCGGTACACCTAACAACAAGGCTTCCAAGCCAGCCGTCGAAGCCATGACCACGGCGGCCCGCGCCATCGCGACCACCGCAAACAACGCGGCATCAGTGACCAGCGTAATCACCGCGCTAGGGTGTGCGGCCTTACTCCGTGCGATCAACGTCTGATAGTGAGCGGCATCTTCTTGCAGATGATTCTTGATTACGATCGGAATATCGCGGGCTGCGCAAAGTGGCGCGGCAGCGGATAAAAACTGTTCGACCAAAGCATATTTGCTTGGCAGATCGCAAAAGCCTTGCAGTTCGATCGGATTGGTTAGCAGTACCAGTGGTTGGCTCGACAACCTCAACGTTGCCTGCAACGCAGCGCCACGCCTTCGCCAATCCTCGACCGAGAATTGGTCAAAACGCGGATTACCAGTAACTGCCAAGGCCACCGGCGCAACGCCCTGATGCAAAAAATGTTCAGCGCTACCTTGGCCCCACACACACAGCCGTGCCGCGCCGCTGCTGCCGTATTTGCTACCGCGATAGCCATTGGGGAATGGAAACCGAATGCCCTCTTGCAACACGATCCACGGCACCGCGTGCCGCTTGGCCTGCGCAATAATTTCTTGATAAGGAAACACCGCATCGTTGGGCAATACCAGGACCCGCGAGCCGTGCAAAAGCTGGCGCATGCGCAACCGTAAGCCGCCATTCCAGATCAGCCCTTGCATCAACCGCCGTTTGGTCGAAGTACCCTCACTTGCCGGGCCTGCCGCACCAACCGACGGTGACGATCGCAAGGCTGGCATCGCCTGCACCATCGGTGCATCCAGCAGTAGCTTGTCTAGCTCAGCGCCGGGCCCGCGCGGCGTCCGTAACCCACGCAACTCGGCGAGGGAAATTAGTTGCGTAAGTTGACCACGCCGCATCAGCTCGCACGCCACCGGTGCCATCATTTCGAGATGATGTTTAGGATTTGAAAAAATAAAACTGATCATCCGACGACTCCAACCGCAGGCATTGGCATGCCGAGCAGTGCTGCTTGATAGCGTGCTAGCGAGGCCGCCGCATGATAGCGCGTCATGCGTCGCGCCGCCGCCGCGCCGAGTTGGTGTCGTCGGTCTGCATCGAGCAACAGCGTCCGCACGCTATCAGCCAACGCTTGCGAATCTCCGACGGGAACCAATAAGCCAGTCTTGCCATGAGCGATGACTTCGCGTGGACCATGATCACAATCGGTCGCCACCACCGCAACGCCACACGCACCGGCCTGAATCAGCACGCCAGGGAGGCCTTCAGCACGCGACGATTGCACCACTAAGCTCGCCTTGGCCATGTAGCGCAACGGGTTGGGATCAAAGCCCAAAAATGCAACATCATCCGCGAGACCTAGTGAGGCCGCCTGCGCCTGCAACGCCGAGCGTTCCGGACCTTCGCCGAGGATTGCCAAGCGCAGCGGCTGGTTTGGCATAGCTGATCGTAGCGCTGCAAATGCGCGCAACATCGTTGGATAGTCTTTGATCGCAACCAAGCGTCCACATGCAACCAACACTGGCACGCGAGCCCGCTCTGCATCACTGAACCAAGGATGATCGACCGGCGCAGCAGCAAGCGTTGCAAAATCAGCGGTTACCACCGGGTTGTATACGGTAGCAATGTGGCTTGCTGGCAACCCCAGTTCACGCTGTAAATCAGCCGCGACACCGTCAGAAACTGCCGTCACCAGATCGGCACGCCGGTACATGGCACGCTTGAGTACCAACTCGGGCATCGTGCGCCACGCATTGCGATCGGCGCGCTGTAACGCGCTCCGCTCGGATAGCACCAGCCGCGCACGCGAACGCGCCAGACCATGGGCTGCGGCACACACCACGTTGGCACCACCGGCGGTGCACATCACCACATCGGGCTTGCGCTGCTTGATCACACGCGCGAGCGGCCATGCAGCCAAGGCCAAGCGTGACGCATGTAAATCAACAATCTCGATATCCGCAGGCACCGCCCGCAACAAAGCGCCGGCGCGTTTCACCAGCACCAACGTAACGGCAAATTTTTGACGATCCAGCGACTCCAGCAGTGTCAACGTCACGCGATCGGCACCGCCGTCGGCCAAGGTCGGCCGAAACAACAGTACGCGCGTGGGCGCGATGGTCACGCGCCGGCTCCGACGCTGCCAGGCCATTCGCCTTGCCAATCACTCGACCAGCTTTGGATGATCGCTGGCAATGTCCGTAAATCGGACGATTTGCGCACGGCTTTGCTACGCCAGGTATCGGCGAGGGCAGCGGTGTCACGCGCCAAAAAACCGGTGCCCACTGAATGTGCAGCTTTGTAGTCCGACAAGCCATCACCGATGAACAACATCTCATCGGCAGCCAGGCCAAAGCGGCTCATCAGATCTCGCAAGATTACCGGCTTCTCGGTTGGCGTGCCCCACACTTCGCGAAAATGATCGCGCAGGCCGCGTCGTTCGACGATCATATCAAGTTCGGCCTGTGGTGTGCCCGACGCAACAAATAGCGGCAACTGGCCCGTTAACGTTTGCAGCGCCTCGCGGGCGCCCGGCACAAACGGCGCAGCCAAAATTTTGTCGAGAGCGAGAGCTGAAAATTGTTCACCCAACGCTTGGCTCTGCGCATCGGACAGCGGTTGCTGCAAAATATTGGCGTAGATCCATTCAAACTTCTTGAAGCGCGAAATGCCCAAGTTGGCCAAGTGGTGAGCTTCAACCTGGCTCGCGACCGCAGCGCCATGATGCGCGAACAGCTCGATAAAAGCTTCGGTCTTGAGGTCCGCCGACTCCAACACCACGCCATCAAAATCAAAAACGATCGCACGCAAACTCATGGCCGGTCTCCGCGTGGCAGCACCGTCGACGAACCGGCATCGGCGTGCAATTCGCGATGAATCTCTTCGATCATTTGTAAAATGCCTTGGCCCATGTCGACGTAGTTGGTTGCAACCAATTTACGGCCGGGCTTGGGGGTGTAGGCGTACGGCGTGACGCTGTAGTGACCGCTGCCGGGGCCATCTACGGCCTTATAGTCAACCGCAACGGCGCGCCCCAACATTTCGCTGAACATCGTGAACAGATCGCCGGCGCGCAGCGGTGCTGGGCCGGTCAACATCACATGTTTGCCTTCAAACTGTGGCGCCAACGCATCGACCGACAACCGCGCTGCGTCTTCGACGTGGATGTACTCGCGCATGTCTTCGGCTTTGCCGGTGTACGCAATCGCACCGTCGGCGATCGCGGCTCGCAACAAGCGATACACGCCGTTGGCCGCATCTGCGCGTGGCCCATACAAGCTGCCGTAGCGCAGCACCGTGTAACGCAAGCCAAAGCGCCGCTCGTACTCTTCGATGTAGTTTTCACACGCTTGTTTCGAAGCCCGGTAAAAACCGCCTTCGCGACTGTACACATACACGGTGCTTGCAAAAACAAACCGTTGCACACCGTGGGTCCGCATAGCTTCGAGCAGATTCACCGTACCGACGATGTTGGCGTGTACGGTTGCAAGCGGCTGACTTTTGGCAGCGTTGAGATCTGCAAAGCCAGCCAAGTGATACACCGCATCGTGGCCCTGTACCGCCGCTGTTAATGCGTCGAGATCAGCCAAGTCAGCCTGCACCGTGCGGACCTGCGCCGTGTGGCCATCCAGCCATTTCGACGGCGCGCGATCGAGCACCGTCACCCGATGGCCATCAGCCACCAAGGCATCAACTAAATGGCTGCCCAAAAATCCAGCGCCACCCGTCACCAAAATGTTGCGGCCTGCAGGCATCGTTTACGCCTGACCTAAGCTGCGCAACAGATTTTGCGCGGCCTCGGTTTCCATGCGCAACCGAGCTTCACGCGCGTATGAGCCAATGTGCGCAGTGAGCACAACGTTGGGCAGCGTCGCAAGTGGGCCGCTGTACGGTTCTTTGTCGAAGCAATCGAGATACGCGCCGGCTTTGGGATTTGCTTGTAAGTGCGCCAACAGCGCGGCTTCATCGACCAGCCCACCGCGCGCGGCATTGAGCAAAATGCCATCACGTTTCATCGTGGCGAGTTGCGGCGCAGCGATCAAATTGTGGGCCGATTTTGAATACGGCACATGTATCGACACAATATTAGCGTCGGCAACAACCTGATCGAGCGTGGTTAAGGTGACGCCGAGGGTGGCGGCAGCAGCGGCGTTGGGCATAACGTCGTAGGCCAACAACGTGCAGTTAAACGGTGCGAGCAACGCCGCCAAGGCCTGCGCCACTTGGCCAAAACCAATCAAGCCAACTGTTTGGCCGCGCAACAAACGCCCCATCGGTTTGGTAAAGCCACCGCTGCGAATCGAGGCATCACTGGCCGGCACGTGGCGAAGTATGGCCAGCAATCCCGCGAGCGTGAGTTCGGCGACGGCATCGACATGCGCCGACGGTGTATTGCTTACTGCGATACCCAATTCTTTGGCTGCGACTTGATCAACGCCATCCATGCCAACGCCAACGCGTGAAATGGCTTTGAGGCCGGGCAAACCGCGCAACAAATCGCCGGTTAATTTCTCGGTGCCGGCGATCAGCCCGACGACGCCATCGAGATGCGCCTTGGCTTCGTCGGTGGTCAGGGTTCGGCCATGCGGATTCATGCGAACCTCAAAACCGGCGGCGCGCACCAACTCCAGCGGTGCAGCGTTTTCTTTTCCAAATGAACTTGTTGAAACAGCGACGATACCAGCCATAACCAAACTCCTGAAACAAAGACTCAACCTAAAATTCTTACGTCACGCGACGAATCGCGCCGGTGCGAACACCAACTAACCGTGCTCTTCTTCTTTAATGCGTTTGACCATCTCGGGATTTTTGACCCACTCTTGCGAGAAGAAAACGTCGATTAAACCGTGAATGTCGCGGCCGGTGACCCAAGGTCGAATAATCGGATGAACATTTTTACCCATCCACCACCATGGATTCGGTCCGTCTTGGGTTTGTACCGTCTGTTTACGAAACGCCCACACACCTTGGTCGTAGTAGTAGGCTTTCGGATAACTTTGGCGCTCGGTCGAAACCTTGCGCGGACCGCCAAAGGTTTCAATCAATCCATTGTTGTTGATTTGCAGTGCGCGATACGGATGATCATCGGCGGCTTCCCACACCGTCATGACCGAATCGAGCTCTTTGCGTTCGTCGAGCATGTTGAGGGCTTGATCGATAATTTCGCCGTCGATGTACACGGTGTTGCCAAGCAACAGCACGATATTCTCGACATCGGCGACGCGGGCATCGACGTATTCGACGGCGTGCTTGATCACAATGCCGTGATTGACGCTATCGCCACCGAGCTCGTCGGGGCGCGGAATAATTTTGGCACCAGCATCACGCGAGGCTTGCGCGATACCCTCACCATCGGTGGAGACCCAAACTTCGCCGATTCGTTTGGCTGCTTGGGCCGCATGAATCGGGTAGTGAACCATCGGCTTGCCTTCAAGCGGCAAGATGTTTTTGTGAATGATCGATTTGGACCCGGCGCGGGCCGTGACAATGGCTACGTTCATAGGGCACTTTGGCTAGCAGAGGTTGCAGTGGTCACAGTCAAAAACATGGGTCTTATAGCTCAGTTATTAGTCGCTAAACTGGCTGGAAACGTTCGAAAAAGCCCAGCTTTTTTACGCTTAACCAAGCAGCCGCCGCGCAGCAGCGGCGTCCAGCAACCAATGTGCGCGATCGCCCAAAGCGCGCGCCAGCTGGGCGGCTGGCAGGTCACTGCATGGCAAATCAGCCAGAATGTCGGCTTTAGCCTCGCCGGTAACCACAAAAATCACCTGTCGAGCCGCAGCTAGAGTAGTAAAACTAGCGCTCACCCGAGCGTTGTCCCGTGCCGTTACAAATGCCGGTGGCGCGATATGATCGAACCCAGCATCGCCGGGGAATAGCGAGGCGGTATGGCCGTCAACGCCAACTCCC
>JAYWHS010000050.1:0-6027 GCA_043777635.1 Kofleriaceae bacterium
GATACTCTCGAAGACGATTTCGCGCGTTGGGCCGAACAATGCCAACATGAGGCCACCGGGTCGTTAATTGCGCAATGGCACACCTTCGTCGCCCTCAAACAAGCCTACGAAACCGCTACCGCAATTGGCGGCATTGGGCTCCAGCGTTTAGCGTTTCCTAAAGTGTTTCATGCCAGCAACGCCGTCGCGGCATCGTGGTGGAACAAACGCGACGAGTACGTGGTCTCGCATGCGGTATCGATGTGGTTGTTGACCGAGGCCTTGCGCGTCGGCGACGCCCAAGCGATTGAGCTCGGCCGCAAGAACTGTGCGCTGGCAGTGCCGACGCGTACCGGTGTCGCCCGACCTTGATCGACCACAACCGTTGCTAGCTGACTAACCAGCATCCAAACCCGGGGACGGTTCCCAATGCTGGTCACGTAAGCGCGAGCGATCGAAACGCTTGCGCTTTTCAATATCGCCGGGGGCGTACTCCGCGCTCTGACCACGAACCTCGGACCACCGCGCTCAAAACATGCGCAACGGGTTGCCTCGCTCCCCTGCGTTCGCTGGGTTCGCTCCATGCACACGCGCACGCAATGCGCCAACGACTAGCCGTTTGAGCATGCCCAACATTCGCTGCGACTCGATCCCTCGGATCGCTAGCAATCAAAGTATCGGACTTGAAAATGCGAAAATCTACCAAGGTGCGGTTCGATACAGGTTTCTCGTAAGCGCCTGCGCTCCTCAACAAATCGAAGCACTGTGTTTACGGGTATACGAATTGCTCGCGATATTGAGCCGAAACGCCATGGGGGGCGCAGTCCAACCCTCTACATGCCTCTGGGTTGTAGAATCACATGCGAACGCAAATGTGAGTCGCGGCTACTTTTGTTGTGCACGCGTCGACCATGCCGGATGCGCACACTGCGGCAATTTCTTGCTCACACGGCACGGCTGCAGTGGTGCCGGTAGCCACACAAACGTGATGAGTCGCAAGACCGCCTAAGCAGCCATCAGCTTCGCCTTCGCCGCAAACTTTGGCAATTTCCATTGAGCATTCCAATGGCAAACTGGCGGCGGTGGCAGAAGCCTCGGTCGGCGCGGATGTTGGCGGCTTCGCGCCACCACAAGCAGCGAGGCTGGCAACTACAAGCAAGACAATCTTTAGATTTTTCATTGCGGCTTGATATCACGCGCTGCACGGATGCTGGCGCTGATTTGCATTGTCATAGGCCGGTTTCGTTCTATCGATTTACATGCCCTGCGTCAGTTCCTACCCTACCGGTTCCTTACCACGCGCTACGCTTACCAGATCGTTTGGAGCGTACTCGGCCGCCGACGACGAACCTCGGACCACCGCGCTTGAAACATGCGTAACGCGCGCTGCGCCGCAAACATGGAGCGAACCCGGCCCACGCTGGGGAGCGGGATCGTCGGCGGAGCGCCGTCGGCCGAGTACCGAGCGCCGACTACGTCGTCACGAGTACTGAGGATTTTTTTGGTTCAGGTTAGTGAACAGCAATTGGGAACTTTGCCGCTTTGCCACCATGCGTTACGCGCGCGGCACATGGGGATCATGCAGTAGCCTGCTGGCTACCGACCCTGCACGAACGACGAAATTTTCCAGTTACCCGAGCGCGCTGATAGGGTTAACCGCCAATCGGCGAAGGCTGGATCGCTCGCGGCTGCTGGACAAACCACATCGCCGTTGCTGCTTGCACCGCAGCCAGCGTCGATAACTTTATGCATCGCTTCAAGCACCGAGGCATCGGCCTGCCACATCGCCATCGCGGTGTCACCACTGGGGCCTGCACCCAAGCTCCACACCGCTTGGTCATCGATCAACGCACGCAACGCATCGTACGAGCGAACATTGAGCACATCGAGAATCGAAGCCAACGTGGTACCCGCAGCCGGTGGCACCGCCGTGAATTTGCTGGCGTCGGTTTTTTTAGGTTCTTCAACGTACACATCGCTGGTCACGCCAGGATCTTTGACCGCAACTTTTTTGAGCCGCCGATAAATATCCACGGTGAGCGAATCGACGCGGCCGGGTAACCACGCCGGGACCGCTGCGCCGCGCAACTCCGTTGGTATCGCCATACCTGGCTCCCACTCCGAGGCGTGCCCAACTACCCGCAGGCGCCATGGCCGACCACCGACCACCGTTACGTCGAAGCGCACAAAAAATCTTTTATATACACTGCGCGGCGCAGCGGCCATGCCGGTACCACCCTGCCCGGTGCCGCCTTGGCCGGTGCCATTATTCAGCCCTTGCGTGGTCGCGCTCAATTGCGCAGCGCGTGGATCCTCGGATTGATTTTGAAAACGTACTTGGTGCCACGAGGTGTAGACCGCGCCTTTACCGGCATCTTCGCGGAACCCGCTGTACGACTTGCGCACGCCTTTGATCACAGCGTCGTAGACAACCGCGAATTCGGCGTCGTACAGCGACCCTTTGGCCCGCTTGACTTCGGCTTGATCGAGGCAGCCCGTGCTCAGCGATACAGCACACAGCAGCAAAGCGATGAAGGCAAGCGGCGCGACGACTCGCGAACGCCAAAAGGGAATGCTAGGTTGCCGGTCGTTAACCATGACTGACGCACGCTTTAGCACAGCGCCGGGGGCCCCGGCTACCGCGAACCGACTCACTGCGTTAGTAGATGCATTGGCGCACGCCTGGCCGGATGCGACATGCGAAATTGATCATCACAATACATATCAATTGCTGGTCGGCACTATCTTGGCCGCACAATCGACCGACAAGCGCATCAACATGATCACGCCGGCACTGTTCGCACGGTTCCCCGACGCGCGGGCCTTGGCCAATGCAGATCAAGCCGAACTCGAAACCCTGATTCATTCGTCGGGTTTTTTTCGCGCTAAAGCCAAAAGCCTACTAGGCATGGCGCGTGCTGTGGTGGCCAACCATCAAGGCGAAATTCCCAAGACGATGGCCGAGTTGGTTAGACTACCTGGTGTTGCACGCAAAACTGGTAATGTCGTGTTGGGCACTGCATTTGGTATCGCCGATGGCATCGTTGTTGACACCCATGTGACCCGGTTGTCGTTTCGCTTGGGTCTGACCCAACAAACCGACGCCGTTAAAATCGAACAAGATCTATGCGCGCAGCTACCAAAGCGCGAATGGATTTTATTCGCCAATCGCATTATTTGGCATGGCCGCCGGGTCTGCCATGCGCAGCGCCCGGCCTGCGGTGAATGTACGCTCGCGCCACATTGTCCAAGCGTTGAACTGCCGACGGCAACGGCAAGTGCAACCAAAAGCAAAGCCTCAGCGAAACCCAAAGCGGGTAAAAAAACTGCGGCTGGCGCGAAGGCAAAGCCAAGCGCCACTCCTGATGCGAAACCGCAGCGCCGTGCCGGCAAAGCAACATGACAAACCCGCACGCAACGCTGGCGATTGCTGCGGCGGTATTTAATCCACGCGGCGACATCTTGTTGATCCAACGCGGCCGGCCGCCGGGTGCTGGCTTGTGGTCGTTGCCGGGTGGCAAGCTACATGCGTTTGAAAGCCTCGCCGATGGTGTGGCCCGCGAAGTGCGTGAAGAGACCGGCCTCGACGTGGAGGTTGGGCCGCACATCGCGGTAATCGAACGGATGGCGCGCCCGACCGTCGAGCAAGCGGCACCGTTCCACTATGTCATCATCGATTATCTGGCGCGGTTGCGGCACCCCGATGCCGTGCCTTGCGCTAACGACGATGCACTTGATGCCCGGTTCGTGCCACGCGCCGAGGTTGCAGCATTACCCATCACGGACGGACTATTGCCGGTTGTGCAAGCGGCCTGGCAGCGCGCCATTGACCTTGGCTGGGTGGAGGCACCATGACTGTTATTCCTTTAGGGCGTCGGACCGAAACATCAAGACCGGCAACCGCCGCACCAACCAGCATCCGACGCAGTGATGTAAGCGAAGCAACCTGGCTCGATTGGCGCTGGCAATTGCGCAATATGCTCACCAATGAAGCCGAGGTGGCTGAGCAGATTGATTTGTCGGCACAAGAGCGTGCTGGATTTGCAGCGAGCCAAACCCTATTTCGCGTCGGGGTGACGCCGTATTACGCATCACTAATGGATCGCGACAACCCACAATGTCCGATTCGATTGCAGGCAATTCCGAGTCCGCACGAAGCCAATATTCGCGACGAAGAATTGCGCGATCCACTCGGCGAAGACACTCACAATCCAGTCAAAACTATCGTTCACAAGTATCCCGACCGAGTGCTTTTTCTGGTGGTCGACCGCTGCGGAATTTACTGTCGGCACTGCAATCGCCGGCGCTTGGTCGGTGGTGAACAGCCACCGAACCACGATGAAATCGACGCTGGCCTGGCCTACATCGCCAAAACCAAACGTATTCGCGATGTGTTGCTGTCTGGTGGTGATCCGTTTTTACTTTCAACTGCACGGCTCGATTCGATTCTCACGCGGTTGCGCGCCATCAAGCACGTCGAAACCATTCGAATCGGCACGCGGATGCCGGTGGTTTGCCCGATGCGGATCGACAACGAACTGTGCGCCATGCTGCGCAAACATCACCCGCTGTTCGTCAACACCCACTTTAATCACGCCAAAGAACTCACCGACCTGGCGCGGCAAGGCTGCGAGCGGTTGGTGGATGCGGGCATCCCGGTCGGCAACCAAGCAGTCTTGCTGCGCGGTGTGAACTCGTCGGTAAAAAGTTTGCGGGCCTTGATGCGCGGCGTGCTGCGCATGCGGGTGCGGCCGTATTATCTATTTCAAGGCGACACTGTGTTAGGTACCGATCACTTGCGCACCACCGTCGAGGATGCCCAGCGGTTGTACCAAGGCCTGCGCGGTTACATGACGGGCATGGCGATGCCGCACTTGGTGCTCGATGCACCTGGCGGCGGCGGCAAAGTGCCGATTTTCCCGAATTACATTATTGATCACGGGGCGGAGCACGTCGTAGTGCGCAACTACCGAGGGCAACTGGTCAGTTATCCGCAACCACAAGCCCGCGACTGCACGGTCGCGTACGACGACGTATTTTTTGCCGGCGTGCCCGACGATGACGACCGTGAAGGCAGCGTCGAAGACCATGATTCCGACGCCAGCTGAACACGCAGCAGGACTGGTGATCGCACTGGCCAAGCAACTTGGCTTTCATCGCGTTGGCATTATTCCGATTGAAGCGCCGCGCCGACTCGATGCGTATCAACGGTGGCTCGACGCTGGGTATGGGGCCGACATGGCGTATTTAGCGACGCCCGAGCATACCGAGCCTCGCGCTGCACCGCGCCAGCTCCTACCCAACGCCAAAAGCATGATCGTCGTTGCGCTGGCATATCACCGCGATGTCCGGCCACCGGACTCTTTACTGCGCGGCAACATCGCGCGGTACGCCGCCGGTGAGGATTACCACATGATGATGCGCGATCGTTTGTTTGCGCTGGCTCGCCTTCTTTCGACCGGACTGGGCATCGTCGTCGCAGCCCGACCGTGTGTTGATTCTGCGCCGGTGTTAGAGCGTGATGCCGCAGAACGAGCCGGGCTTGGGTTTATCGCCAAGAACACCATGCTCATTGCCCCCGGCCTGGGTTCATACGTCGTGTTAGGCGAATTGCTCGTTGATGTTGAGCTCACACCAACCCTGGCACCGCCGAGCAAAGCTCACTGCGGCAGCTGCACCGCGTGCCTCGATGCGTGCCCAACAAAAGCGTTTGTCGATGCCTACACCCTCGATGCCCGACGCTGTATTTCGTATCTCACCATCGAGCACCGAGGCGCGGTGCCCATGCAATTCCGTGCGGCCATCGGCACTTGGATTTTTGGCTGCGATATCTGTCAACAGGTTTGTCCGTACAATGCCGGCCGTGGCGAATCGACCCCACCACCGCTGCCGCCGCGCGACATTGAACATCTGCTACCTGACCTGGTCCGGTTGGTCACGTTTGGCGCGAACCAACTCCGCCACTTCGTCAAACGCACCGCGTTGCGACGATCGCCGCGCGAACAGATTTTGCGTAACGTTGCGATCGCTCTTGGTAATTCGCGCGAT
>JAYWHS010000051.1:0-1813 GCA_043777635.1 Kofleriaceae bacterium
TCGCAAGGGTAAGGTATCGGTCGAACGCTGCGATCATCTGGATGTTGCGCGGCGACAGCGCTGGTGCTTTGGGCCGCGCAACGGCCGTCGTTGATCCAATCGACGGTTCGGTGGGATCTGCTACCGTTGGCGGCGAGGTTGCGAGCACGTTTTGCCAAGCTTCAGCGGCGATCAACGCGCAGCGCTGCTGTTGCATGGGTGGCGCGCTCGGATGTTGGGCGCAGCTGCTGTAGGCCTGCGCTGCGGTTTCCCAACTCAGGTTTCGCAACTTGGTATTGCTTTGGCTTTGCGCTTGCGCCCACCGCAGTTCGGCGTAGTAAAAACTATTGGTGCCAGCCTCAGTGGTATTGCCAAAGGCATCGAGATGCAATCGATATAGTGCTGCACTGTGGTCGCGCAGTGGGCTGGATTGGGTCTTGGCCCACTCCGCATGAAATTGTCGCGCGGTGTCGCTGGTGATTGAGCTTGCGGTTTGCGTGCAGTCGGCTAATACGTCATTGTTGATTTTTTTGTTGGTCGAAAGTTTTTGCGATAGCTGCACCAAGTTGCGGACTTCGGCCACTTTGTCGTCGAGCTTGCCAATGGCAAACGTAGCGCGCACGATGTTCGCTTGCCATTCACATGGGTTGGTACCACCGAGTCGGGTTGCCACACCGCTGAGTAATTCGCGATAGCCATAGATGGCTTTTTCGAATTGGCCTTGATCCATGTACATGTCGGTTAGTTGGCCAAGCATCGCAAAGCCTTGGCCTGGCGCAAGGCGATTGAATGCAGCCTGAGCGACTGCGATTTTACCAACTTCGGCATAGGCCCGCACATAGTCTTGTAACGCCGCACGATGTAATACGGCCAAGCTCGGCGCTGTGGTGGCGCGCACGACGCGGTCGAATAGATCAAGCGCTTCCACTGGCTGGCGCCGGTTGAGTTGCACCCACGCCAATTTGTACATCGCGTACGGATAGCCACGCGCCGCCGGAAACTTTAGCAATTGCCGATACAGCGGCTCGGCGGCTTCGAGTCGATTGGCCTCAAAATGATAGTCGGCAATTGCCAACAGCGCATCGGTGACATGTTTTGACGATGGATGATTTTTTCGCAACACATCGTACTGGCGGATGGCCTCCTCCACGTAACCGCCGCTTTGCAGGGTGTAGCCATAATAGAAAACTACTTGATCCATTTTAGGATAACGGGCGTACACCGGTGTCTGCGTTAGCTCGTGATACACGCGAATCGCGGCAATGAGGTCATGCTCTTCGAGTTTGCTCTCAGTGCTGATGGTGTTGGTCAGTTGTTTGCGAGTTGCCGACGAGGCCGCACTGGCCAATGCGATCTCAGCTTGAACTCGTTGCAAGCGATGCAGGCGCTGGGCCTGGGCGTACATCTCGGCCAGTCGATACATCAACTCGGGGCGGTCGGGCGAGTCGATTGGCGTTTGCGCAATTAGATCGATAAGGATCAAGATTTGGTCTTGGCGGTACGCATTTGCTGCCGCAATCACACCGAGCGCGGTCGAACTTGAAATTGATGTAGTTGGTGGCAATCGTGTTTGCGGCTTCGCCGGTGCCGCCCCATTGCCGTTGGTCACCGTTGGTGGTGCGGCGAGCACATGGTCGCGCAAGTTGCTGGGCTGGGCGTACACACTTTGGAGGGCAAGGCACGATGCCACGGTGCTGATGGACACGATGCGCCCCATGCGAAGCTTGGTCATGGCAGCTGGACACGTGCGGATTGCTGCGGTTGCATGCTCCGCGTCACGAGTGGCGCACTCTGCTGGTTTACGTTAGTACGCGCAGGCGTTCTTGGCAGGCCG
>JAYWHS010000052.1:0-1811 GCA_043777635.1 Kofleriaceae bacterium
CGGCGTGATTGCAGCCGCTGTTGGGTTGGCGATCTGCGCGAGTCGTACGGCCTCAGTCGAGGCTGGTGCCGCCCGCATGCTCAAGGGCCCGTACCTGCAAAATCTGGCGCCCAACTCAATGACCATCATGTGGCAACTTGAGCCAGCGCAAGGCGCCACCGTTGAAATCGAAGGCCCAGGTGCGGATGGCAACGCCGCTCCGCTCCGTACCATCGTCGTAGCCAAGGCCCGCATCGCTGAAGCACGCATCACCGATTTAGCGCCTGCGACACGGTACCGGTATCGGGTACGCGCCGGTGATCAAACCTGGGCCGGCGAATTTGCCACCGCGCCGGTGGTGGGTTCGAATTCACCGTTTTCCTTCATCGCGTTTGGTGATTCACGCGAAAATGCCGGCGCTCACCGTCGAGTGATTGAGCGGATTGCGCAAGAAGTTCCTGATTTTTTGGTGGGCACCGGCGACATGGTCGATGACGGCGCGAAGCAAGAACAGTGGCAAACCTTCTTCGATGTTGAACGTACGCTGCTGCGCGACAACGTGTATTTTCCGTCGATTGGCAACCATGATCGCCAAGGTCGTGGCCGCACCGCCGATAGCTATCGCGCGTATTTTTCCGTACCTGATAACGGCACCGACTCAGAACGCTACTACGCATTTTCATACGCCAACTCACGATTTTTAGTACTCGATTCTAATTCGCATAGTTTTTCACTCACCGATCAAACCGCGTGGATCGAACGCGAATTATCGGCGGCACGCCAAGCCAGCCACGTCCGCCATATCTTCGTCGTGATGCATCATCCGCCCTATTCAATTTCACTACATGGTGGGCACCGCGATCTGCGCGAACGGTGGACGCCGTTGTTCGAAAAGTACGCGGTGAGTGCGGTGTTTTCCGGTCATGATCACGTCTACGAACGGGCCGAACATAACGGCCTGCGATATTTTGTTTCCGGTGGTGGCGGTGCCCCGCTCTATCCTCGCTCGCCCAAAGCGAAACAAATCGACAAAGACGCTGTGCTGCGTTTTGAACGGGCGTACAACTTCGTCCGAGTAAATGTCACAGCGTCGCAAATCGAAGTCGCAGCACTTCGCGTCGACGGTACGCTGATCGAAACCACCACCTGGCGCGACGAACCGGAAAAGCTGGGTGCACTCGTACCCGCAGCCGCGCCCACGACCCTGGTGCCTGCGTCCGTACCTGCCGCAGGTGCACCGACAACCGCCACCGCTCCCGTTAGTGCGCCGGGCGCGCGCTCCCCGCTGTCTACCCCGGGCTCGTCAGGCCTCAATCATTGGTTGTTGCTTGGTGGGTTGGGCGCGCTCGGTGCAGCCGTGGTGGTAGTGCGCGCACTGCGGAGAACTTGACACCACGTTGAGCTGTCGCTGCTGCAATTGCGATTGCTAGCTGGACGTCGAAATGCTTCGAGTTATTCCGTCGTGCGACAGTAGTTAACGCAACGCCCCCGGCGCGCATTGGCGGCCATCATTGCACATCAGCTGCGTTAGCCGATTGCGTTGCCGGTCGCGGCGGTTAGCGTGCGCTCAAAGACGTCCATATAGCAACGAGCGTCACTTGCACGCGGGTGTTTTACATCGGCCAGCTTATCGACAAGGACGCAGCGAAATTCCGGCCTCAATCATCGTCTACATTTTTTGTAAATTACCGTAGCTGAAACGAATGCGTGTAGTTGGTTGCGACACATGTAAATAGCCCCTCGAATAGCTTGCGCACACAGGCGGTCGCGACCGGCGTCGCACCTTGGACGTTGAAAACCCTCAATCCGCCGGCGGCGTACGTCGCAATACT
>JAYWHS010000053.1:0-6015 GCA_043777635.1 Kofleriaceae bacterium
CCATGAAACGTTTTGGTTTGTCGGGTGCCGTCGCAATTGCGCTGGTTATGTCTGCCGTTACTGCGGTAACGGCAGAAGTAGTGGAATCCCCACCCGCGACAGGTTCCGCTACGAATAAAGATGTTAGCGCCACCTCACCTGTTAGCGCCACCTCACCCGATCGCACGGCGGATCCGGCTGCGGCCCCGACACCCGCCTTGATGCGACCCCGTGATTTGTCACACCAAGGCCAGTTTGGGCTTTCCCTGCGTACCGCGGCGACGTTTCGATGGCTCACTCCGTACGACAGCGCGGATTATTGCGGCGAGCGATCGGGTGACACCGCGAGTGGCAATTCGCCGGTCTGTCTAGGCCGAGCCCCGTGGAGCCTGGATTTTGAATTTTCGTACGGTGCCTCCAGCAAAGCCGATGCCATTTTGGAGCTACGACTCGGGGTCGAGAGGGACTTCGCAGCGGCGGGCAACGCCAGCAGCGTTGGGCCGCGGATTTTCCATTTGGCGCCCGGCGTTCGCTATTATTACTCCGAAGGTAAGACCTCAAAACTTTTCACCACTGCGCAGCTCGTGCTTGATCTCAGCGGCTACAAAGACGCCGCCGGTAAAGCTCGTGGTGTCGATTTCGGTATCCGCAGCATCAATGGGCTGTGGTTCGATCTGCGTCGCAATCTATCCGCCTATCTCTTCGTAGGAGGCACACTCACTGCAGTTCGCTGGCTACGGGTCGACGTTGAAGGTGGCGTTGGCGTGCAGTTTCGCTACCCGTCATAACAACTGCTGGTGGCAGCAGGCGGTTGGGTCGCGTGCCGTGATGCACATGTGCATCGGTTGGTAAGTTTTTTCCACCACAGCACAGCCACTCCAAGACTCCTGTAGCGGCGGCGTCCGTGGGCCAGCCAAGTCGGTGACCATTAGCCGCAACGTCCGCCGAGCTACGACGTTGCGATCAGCGCCAGCGAAACCATCGCAATGATTTTTTGCGCTTCCACATTTTCGACATTGCTGATGATGAAATCGGCGAATGCCGGCTGTTTTTTCTCCAAGCCAAGCAGCGGATTACCGTGAGCCGCAGCGTCTAGATCCTCGTACGATAACACGCGTGGTCGGCCACCCGCGCGACGCAGACATTCATTGATCAACGCCAAATGAAAAATCACGCTGACGATGCCATCGGCGCCACCGAGCTCACCGTCATGCGCCGAAATGAATTGCGCGACGTGCCCTTGTGCTTGCACGAAGCCCCCAACCATGTTGGCCGAGTAGTTTGCCTGCGACATTTTTTTTGAGGCTTCCGCGACAACTTCGGCGACCAGCTCTTTTTTTACTCTCATGGCAGCTCCAAGATGCGTATCACGGGTGGCCGCGAGTCGCTAGGTGCGAACCGAACCAGTGCTTCAGCCGTCAGCTCTGCCACGTCAGCAGCTAAATGAGTGCAATACCGCGCCCGCACGGGCCCCATGAAGTCGCCAAGCGGGCGGACTAAATTGTTGCAAATGATATCGGGTTGCGTCGGCATGATACGGCGGCGCCAGGCTTGCTGATACCAGTTCACCGCTGCGCGTAGGGCTGGGGTTACGCTTCCCGTCGGATCCGGATCACCGAGTAACTCGCCCAAGATCTGCTCACCCGCGCGGATTGCACCGCAAGCACCTTCGCCAGTAATACCGCCGCGTCGCAAGGCTTGGTACGAACGTGACGGCACTCCAAATGTTTCAGCGATTGCGATGCCGCAACTGCGATGTGCGACCAACTTACCTTCATACAACGTGAACGCGGTTTGCCGCGCCGCAATGACATAGGCCTGCTCGCCGCTGGTCAAGCCGCGATCGCCAGGCTCAGCCGATGACACCTCAGCCGATGACACCTCAGCCGATGGCACAGCAGCCGATGGCACAGCATCGGGTGGCGTGTCGAAAAGCAAATCAGTTGGCACTGTTAGCGCCGGTTTGCTATCACTGGTCATACCCAACCTGCAACTGGACGAATACCATGTTGCAATGCTACTGCCATGGTCAGGCCCGTGAAACAAGCAAACCTGGATAAAGAGCGCCGAGTCAGTCGTACTACATCGTCGCTTTTGCCACAGTGAACCCAAGTTGTCCTTCGCCGTGATGAGCCAGTCGATAACGTGACGCAAACTACACCAAAAAAAATGACTTCGCCGTGGCTACGCCGCGCGGTCATCGCTTCGGTGCTGCTGCACGCCACCGTTGGCGGGTTGGCGCAAATTACAATCGGTAGCCGAAGCGGCCGGCCTCACAACCAATTGATCGACATCGAAATGGCACCGCCCCCGCCAGTGGCCGAAGCTTTGCCGCAAGAAACCGCGGCCCCTCTTGAACCGGATACGCTGGCCGCAACCTCCCCTACGGCAACACCTCACCCGACCGCCGCAACCGAGCCCGGCGACCCAACCGAGCCCGGCGACCGCCTGGTCGATGCGCCGCTCGATGCGCCAATCGACGCGGCGGTCGATGCCGGGCGCCTCAAGCCTGATGCACGGATCAAACCCGACGCTCGGATCAAACCTGATGCTGCACCACTCGACGCACCACTCGACGCACCGATCAAACCACCATCTATCGATGCGATGGCCGTTGCAGTGGCGGGGCCCGATGCCACCAACTTCGGTGCAGCAGGGTCTGGTGCCGCGACGCTGCCCGCCACCGGCTCAGGCGCCGGGTCAGCAGCTGTGGCCCCGGGCGACGGCAGCGGTTCAGCAATTGCCTTGACGGGCAGCGGCAGCGGCCTCACCCTACCGCCGCACACCAGCGGCAGCGGCCTCACCCTACCGCCGCACAGCGGCCTCACCCTACCGCCGCACACCGACCCCACACCGTCACCGAGCACCGGGTCAGGTGCTGGCGCAGGCACTGAAAATCTCCCTGCCGTCGATGGCGCGCCAACCACCGCCGGCACTGCCGCAAACCTGTTGGCGTACTTTCCCAAAGGCCATCAAGTCGCAGCCTTAATTCGCTTTGATCGCCTCCGCAACACGCGGTGGCAGCCGGCCGCCGAAAAATTGTTTACCCCGATGCCTGACTACCAAGTCCTGTTCGGGCAGCAAGACGCCAAGATTTCCGATCGATTTGACATGCTGGTCATCTCAACCCCGGCACCCAAAGATGCCACGGCAACCACGTTGGTTGGAAAAACCACGCTATCGCGGGCGGCCTTGCGAGCATTTTTGGAGCAACCCGAAGCGCCAGTGACCTGGTCGGTTGTCAAAGGCGGCATGTTTGGTAACCGTGGCGGCACGCGCAAAGCGGCCACCGACAAACGTGTCATTTTATCACCCTATCTTGATTGGTTTATCTTAGCTCAGCCTACCGACCTGGGCACGCTCACCACTCCGAGCAAAGGCAAACTCGACACTGCCGTCGCCGGCCCCAAAACCAAGGGCTGGCTCAGCCGGATTCGTAGCATCGAAGCCGAGTCAGGCGATCAACGTGGCCCGGCACTGATCGTGACCATTGCATTACCAGCGCAACGATTGGACATACCCGACATCGGCGTCGGCGTTGCGTCGGTACCTGCGCCGAGTCGTTTTACATTGGCGATGGAAGTAACCAGCAAAGGTTGGCTGCTGCGCGGCAACATGAAGTTCGCCACCGAAGCGGAAGCCACCGAATTCGTCAATTCGGTAACCACGGTGCAAACCCGCATCACCGGCAACCGTATTTTGCAGCGCATTCTGAAAAACAGTCACGCTCAAAATGCCATCAACGGCCTGTCGGTTAGTCGCAATGGCGAGCGGGTGTCTTACGGTACCTCCATTTCAATTGGCGATGCTGACAACATGCTGGCGTACGCGGCACAGATGGTGGCGACCTACTTTGATCGCGCGCGGTGAGGTCGCGTTAGCCTCGGCGCGGTCCGCGTGATACATGCGAAACATGATGAATTCACCGTCGCTAAGGATTGCCATCACCCTAACGTTGGCCATCGCTACGCCGTTAATTGTCACCGTACCGCCGGTCCACGCCTGCTTGTGGGACTACGATACGCTCAAGGAAGAATCACTTGGCCAAGCCGATGTCGCTGCCGTGATCGGCGGCAACCTTGGTAAACATTCACAACGTTTCTATCAGGCCAAAGTCGCCTACACCCAAGCGATCATCGACGACGGCGATGCAACCAAAGCCACCGCGGATCGTTACGACGATCTCGCCGTCGCCCACGCCAAACTCGGTAATCTCGATGCTGCCCTAGCGACCCTCGACGCCAAAGACAAAAAGTTCCCGGGCCTCTACACCACCGCTGCAAATCGCGGCACTTTTTTACATCTCAAAGGTGATCTGGTTGGTGCGCTGGAGTGGCTTAACAAAGCCCTAGCAATCAACCCCAATGCACATTTCGGCCGTGAGAAATATCAAATCATGTTGGCCGAGTACCAACAACGGTTGGCGAAAGATCCGAGCCTACCGACGACAACGGCATTTCTACCGGTCGACACCGGTGGCAAAGAAGGTTTTGCGCACTCTGCGTTGATCTACCAAGTCGGTGGCCACAAAGCCCGTGACAAAGCGCGGCGGCGCACCTTACCTCGCGAATCGGTCGCTGCAATTATCGGCATCATCCGCTTCGGCGATGGCCAAGAAATTCCGCATGTGTGGTGGGCCTTGGGCTGGGCCTTGATCGAACAAGGCGATGCGCAACTTGCGGCTCGGGCGTTTCGTCGCGCCGAGCTGCTCCAGCATCCTCGCGGCGGTAGCGATGGCAGCTTTGCGGTCACCACCCACTACGGTGCCGCCGTCGGTTGTTGCGGGCAAGCCAGTGATCCCAAGCAACTCGCGCAATGGGCCCAGTTCAGCAAACGCGTCGACGCCGAGTGGGCAAAGGGTCAAGCCGCACAGGCCAAAGCCCAAGCCCGCGAAGATGCCAAGATCGACAAAAAGCAGCTGCGCGCGGCGTTTGGCTTCTGACCCGCGAGGCTGGCCCGTGGTAGGGTCCGCCGCAATGAGCGACGGTAAAAAGCAACAAGGTAATCAAGCAAAACCCGACGGCGGCAAAGGCGGTGGCGGGAGCGCTGCTCCGCAAACTGCCATCGTGCCAACGCGAAGCGACAACTACGCCGAGTGGTATCAGCAAGTCGTTAAGGCCGCTGACCTCGCCGAGAACTCGCCGGTGCGCGGCTGCATGGTGATCAAGCCGTGGGGCTACGCTTTATGGGAAAACATCCAGCGTGTGCTCGACGGTGCGTTCAAAGACACCGGTCACGTCAACGCGTATTTCCCGTTGTTCATTCCGGTTTCATTTCTTGAAAAAGAAGCCGCGCACGTCGAAGGCTTTGCCAAAGAATGCGCCGTGGTCACCCATCACCGCTTGGAACTTAAAGACGGCAAGCTGATTCCAACTGGCGAACTCGAAGAACCATTGGTTGTGCGCCCAACCTCGGAAACCATCATCGGTGAAATGTTCGCCAAATGGGTGCAGAGCTATCGCGATTTACCGTTGCTGATTAACCAATGGGCCAACGTGGTTCGTTGGGAGATGCGCACCCGGCTGTTCTTGCGCACCACCGAATTCCTTTGGCAAGAAGGCCACACCGCGCATTCAACCGCGCAAGAAGCCGTCGAAGAGACCATGCAAATGCTCAAGGTCTACGCCGATTTCGCGCGTGACTGGATGGCGATGCCGGTGGTCTGCGGCGAAAAAACCGCCGGCGAACGTTTCCCAGGCGCAGTGCAAACCTATTGCATCGAAGCCATGATGCAAGATTGCAAAGCGCTGCAAGCTGGCACCTCGCACTTCTTAGGCCAGAACTTTGCCAAGGCCAGCGAGATCCGATTCCTCGACGAAAAAGGCGTACTCGAACACGCCTGGACCACCAGCTGGGGCGTTTCAACCCGGCTGGTCGGCGCGATGATCATGACCCACGCCGACGACGACGGCATGGTGTGCCCGCCTAAATTGGCACCGACCCATATCGTAATTTTGCCAGTCGCCCACAAAGAAGAAGATCGCGAACGGGTGTTGGCGTACTGCAAACAATTGCAAAAAGACCTGCGCAGCCAAG
>JAYWHS010000054.1:0-6014 GCA_043777635.1 Kofleriaceae bacterium
CGATCATACTGTTTCGGTGACGGTTGGTTCGTCCGGATCACGGACAGAAACGTCCAGTGAGCAACCGACGTGGATGGCCAGCTCACCGCTGGTGCTATCCGACGACAATGGTCGGTTTGAGATTGCGGAATTGCGCAAAGGCGTGTACCGCGTCACTGCCGACGGTGCCAAGGGTACCAGTCGCGCTACCAAGGCACCGGTAGCCTTGGGTTCAACGGTGACGCTGCAACTTGCGTCGCTCGGCGCGGTCTATGGCAAGGTTAGTTACAACGGTGCCGTGGTCACCCAGTTCGATGTCAAATGTACCGGCGTAGGCACGTCACTCGATCGACATTTTAATGCTGCAGATGGCGGCTATGAGTTTGCCCGTGTGCCCGATGGTGAATTGACCTGTGATGCCAGCGCGACCGAAGGCCAAGCGCAAGGACGGGTAAAATTGATCGCCAGTGCTGACAACGCCGGCAGCCCCGCTGCCATGGTCGTGCCGACGCGGCTTGATTTTGCATTGCTGCCTTGGAGTGCGGTCACCGGCCAACTCGTGAATGTACTCACCGACGCGGGCGTCGAGGGTGCGCAAGTTTTTCACGATCGCATGGGGGTGGCTGACATGGGCGGATTGTTTACTGGAACGCTGCCAACCACCGACGCGACCGGTCATTTTGTGGTTGAAAAAGTAGCGGCAGGGAGCGGCAAGCTGGTGTTCAATTGGGGCGGCATACTGGTGATACAAGCCATCGGCGAGCGCACGTTTACGCTGACCGCTGGCCAACGGTTAGACCTTGGCGCAATCAAGGTGGTACCGCCTCGGCGCGGCGCCAAAGGCACGTTGGGGTTAACCTTGGACGGGCTGCGGGTGACGGCGTTGGTACCTGCGGGCCCGGCCGCCAACGCCGGGCTTCACATCGGTGATCTAGTGGTAGCCATTGCGACCAAACCGGTTGCGCAACTGGGCGAGCTCGCTGCACCGTTACTCGACGACGATAACGTTGCGGTCGGCCAAAGCCTGGCATTGCAGATCACGCGTGCCGGTGCGCCGTTAGATTTTACCGTGGTTGCAGGTCCAGCGGCAAAGTAGCCGCGCAAGATTGCTGACCACCGATGCTACTGATTCGACGGACAGTCGGCTTCGATATCTTTGGGATCAGCTGATACACGCCGCGCGGTCCACGCTGCTGTGTCGGGTAACAAACGTCCCGTCAAGGGCTGACGCAGCAACTCGGGTGCAATCGCTGCGCGCTCGAGTTCGTAGGTATCAACGATATAGTCTGTAAGGTTAACCCCTGCGAAGTTTACCGGGTCGATCAAGGCTTCAACATGAAATGCGCGATATTCGTGGACAAACGCGGACGTCGGCAGGTTGTCGTAATAGCCAACCTCGGAGCGATTGATCACGTGATTGACTTCATGGGCGAGCACGGCGGCGAGTCGCGCAACGGGTAAATTGCGTGCGACGTAGACGCGATTGCTCCACATGTAGCCTTCAATGGCGTTGGAAATCGCGATCAGGGGTGCGTTGCCGTTGCGTTGCAATTTTGGGTAATCGCTCGGCTGCAATTCTTCGGCTGGCAAGTCCTTCCGCACTCGGTCAAAATCCCAGCAGGTCAGATCGGCGAGTTCGTCAACTTTCACGCGACCTGTACGAATCGACTTGGCGGTAAGTGGCCCAATGGGATTTGTACTGCGCTCCAAATACACCAACGCGCGTTCGATATAACGGCGAAAGGTGGCGCTCGAATGGGTGCTGTTAACTTCTTTGAACGTGGCGGCCGCGTCGGATTTGCCGTCGCTGTCGTCGGCAGGCGTAGCCTCGTCGCTGGGCACGTCACTCGCACATGCCACCGTCGTCAAAGCACAAATTGCAGCGAGGCAGAAACTACGCATTCCAGGATCATCAGCAAGTTGCGAGCCAGCGGAAGCAGACTTTAGAACACCGAAATGATGATGCTTTACGACGGGGTGGCGGCTCGACTAGCCGGCGACTCGGCCGCTACATGAGGCGGCTACTGGGACTGCCGGTGCCCGCATGAGCAAGCGTAACCACCTGAAAATACGACTATACTGACTGGATCGAAACTTGCTGAACCCAACCACATGCGTAAGATGATCAGTCTGTTGTCCCTCTCGGTATCCCTGGCCGCGACCTTGGTTGGTTGCCAATCGGCCGAGCCGCAAGGCGACGAAGACAACCCGTTTACCCAAAATATGGACAACGACGGCAAAGAAGATTCAGCGTATATGAATCCTGATGGTCGCGAAGTTGAAGTTGACCTCGAAGGCGATGTCGAAGGTGCAGCTGCGTATCAGCTAGCCGATGCACCCGCGATGATTGGGCAATACGCACTAACGTATTTCCGCAAACAAGAAAAGATGTACATCGAGTCGTTGGCCGAAGACGCCAGCTCCGATAAACGCGTTGAATGGCAAATCAATGGTCGCTGGTATACAGCGGACCGCGTGCCCGCTGGCTCAGTGCGCAAACACTGGCGCCTCACTGGGCTCAATGCCGTGATGCTGTTTGCCAATGCTAAGACCGTAAAGGTGGGTGATGTGCTCACCGCCAAAGTTCCGTTGAAACCATTTAGCGTGTTGGCCGACGCTGGTGATAAGTGCGCCGATGACGACGATCACATTGGGCTCGATACCTCAGTGTATTGGTACCGCTGGCTGCCCGAGCAAGCAAGCTGCACGATTGCGTTGCAAGATCTTAATGTGAAGGTGTCGAAGGTTTTTGATCAGACCACCACGGCTGCTGCGAACAAACGCTATCCTGAGTACAACCAATTGACCGCCGACGGCAAAATGACGGCGGTGATCATGTTCGGCCAAATCGACGATGGCGCTATCACGGCAAGTGAAACTGGGATGCGGGCTTTTGATCAATACGCACGCTGGCTCAAAGCCGCGAAGTACAAAGAAGTTACCGCCACCGTCGGTAAACGCTTTGAGTTGATCACCAACGGCATCACGGTGCAGATCGATTTGTACTCGCCAAAAGATTTTTCCGGGCTCAGCGATTACGCGCACTTTGCAAACTTTCAAAAAGCCATCGGCGAACATGAAATCGTCGCCTGGGATGGGCACTCGATGTTAGGTGCTAGCGACTTTTGGGCCCGGCCAACCTACCCAAGCACCTACCAAATCTTCTTGTACGGCGGTTGCTTGGGCTATGAGTACTACGTCAAACCAATCTTGCACGGCAAAGGTGATTCGTGGGCCAAATTGGATTTGATGTCGAGCGTGATCGAAGTCACCGCCAACGCCAATGAATTTGCCGCACCAGCGATCGCAAAAATGGTCTGGGCGCTATCGCACGGCAACCGCGCATCATGGCGCGACATCTTGACCACGGTGCGCAGCAATGTGGGTGATTCAACGTTCGGCGTATCGGGTGCACGTGACAATTGCTTCACGCCAACTGGTTCGCGCTGCACCAACTAACTTCGACCCTAACAAATTTGATTCTGCGCGCGCAGTTTACTGCGCGTTTTGCCGTTGCAGTGAAAGGTTTCGTCGATGTCAGTCGTTGGATCACAAGACCATCTCGAATGTTTGATGCAATTGCCTGCCGGCGCGGCAGCCCAGTTTGTCCCGATTGTTGGTGGGCCACTATGTTTAGGCTTTCGCTACACGGTGGAGTGGGCCGGGGTTCCCTATTGGGTTGCTGATCACGGATATGTCGTCACCAACGCGGTGGGTGTTTCGTATTATCCGGTGGACGCAGCGTTGCTCGGGCGGCTCAAAACCATGGAAGGCATGCCAGCGATGGTGCCAAATTATTCGCTGCCTACCAAATGGAAGGCAATAGTCGGCGGCTCATGGAGCGTAGTGGTGTTGGTGGTCGCAGCAGTTGTCTGGCAAGCGTTGCAGCGGCGCAAGGTGCGCAAACTGCGGACGCACGAAGGGCTATCCACGACGGGGCCGGTCGCTACCTATATGGGTGATCGCAAGCTAGTTGCAGCAATTGCTCCGCTTCTAAACTCGACTGAAACGGTTAGTCACTATGCGTTGACCCACGATGAAGACATGCGTCACGGCTCATCGGTGGCGACTGCGCATAAACAAATCACGGCGTTGACCAATGAGCGCTTGTTAATGGTGATCACCAAAGTTGGCTTGTTCGGGTTGGGTGCCGGTACGCCAAAAAATGTGAAAATCGATCGCGCAGACATTGCGGCGGTTACGTTGGTCCCTGGCGAGCCAGGTGCGCTGCAAGTACATTTGCAGTCGGGTTCGTCCTTTGGCTTGTATGTGCCGCTGACGATGGTTGGCTATTCATCGAGTAACCAGATGTCACTGGCGCGCGATTTGCCGTTGTTGTTCCCGACCGCAGCGGCGCTGCCAAAGGCAACTGTGCACGCGCGTCCTTGACTGTGCGTTTCGGCCTCGGCCTGTCGGCGCCGTCGTCCGGGTACCGTCGTCCGAGTCCGCGTAAGAATCCCCAATTGTTACGGTGGATGTACGATTTTTGTCAGCAGATCAGCGTTGAGCTAGTTCCACGATGTCACATCATCTCTCGATCCGTAGATGCCATCGCGGCCCACCGACATGACAGCGATACCCGTGATGCCAGGCGGCAAATGCGGTGCACATGTCATGATGAAACGCCGCCCCCAGGGGTCACGACCGTCGGCGTTGTTCATGTAGACGTTTAGATCACGCAGACTCGCGGGGCAGGTGTAGGCGGGATTGTTTTCGCGCCATTGTGGATACGCTTCGTTGGCGTATTTGCCGACGGTGGCCTGCGCGATGGATGTTGGGGTCACAACGAAGATTGCGAGTTTGCGGTGCTGTGATTCATCAATGCGAACCGCTAGCGCGAGCAATGCAAGCGTCGCGACGATCCACCGTGTTGGCACCTCCGTGAATAACAACGATTGCATGACTCGCTGCTAGTTCATCGTTAACAAATTATCGACGACAAATCGCTGCTCGGCGAGCTTTGACGCGATGGCAAAACGTGAGCCGCAGTATGCGCCACGCTGTCAAAATGATCGTCACGTCGTTGCGCCGCTCTGGCCGGTGATAGGACGGTCACAATAGTTTAGCCGCGCTGCGCCGCTCTTCGTGTTCAAAGGCATTGGCGAAGGAGTCGACTTCTCTGCTGGTGAAGCCGAGCTGTTGGGCAACCGTTTTCCACCTAGCGACCGCACGCACAACGTCGCCGAGAATTTCTTTTGCCAAGGCTTTGCGAATGCCATATTGACTAATGGAAGCCCACAAAAACTCAATACGTGCTTCTGGTCCTGCATCTTCAGAGATCCAGGTTTTCAGTTCACGTAAGCGATCTGGAAAAGGGTTGATGTCAAACGCCGGTGACAACCGCCACTGTCCGTTGGCCACATGCAAAAAACCATGATTGAGCAAGTGATCGTCGACGTTGGTAATCAAAATTGAAAATGCAATTCGCCGCCACAGCTCACAAATGTCAGCGAGCGGTTGATGGCCTACTTGCCGCAGCACAGTCGCAATCTCGGTATACGAGCGCTCTTCGGTGGCTTGCACACCGAGCATGGTTGCGGCCGATGCATACAAGATGCGATGGTCGCCGCGACGGTCAAAGCGTTGAATCAACGCAACTGGCAAACCACTCACCGATACGATGCGTGCAGGTGCAGCATTGATGCCGGCGTGTTGGGCAAGCGTGAGTGCTAACACTTCACCTTTTGGAACGGGGCGCTCATCGGTGATACTCGGGAACTTGGCAATGGATAACTTGCCGTTGTCGTCTATCACATTGCATTTCGGTCGCAAGCCACCGACGGAGGTGGCGCGACCTTGCAAATACGTTAGATCGCGCTGCGATTCAGATTGGCTCTCGACAGCCTGCGACGCTGCCAACAAATGCGACAATTCCAAAAGTTGGGGCGTTCGCGCACCATCTTGTGATGTCCGCAGATAGTGGCCATTGGCGTCTTTGAAGCGCAAGCCGCCGATCCGGCACAAATCTTCAACCGCCAGGAGGAAATCTAGTGAATGAAGAGGAGCTTTGCTCGCGTCAGCACGCCGACGTTTTG
>JAYWHS010000055.1:0-1808 GCA_043777635.1 Kofleriaceae bacterium
GTTTAGCTTGCGGGACTTGTGACCGCAACAGCTCTTTCGATTATGCTTTTGGCTTTGCCTTTGATTATAAATCCTTTGATTACAATAGAATACACCACCCCTGGAGGAGTTGTTTTGCCTAACCTTTCGTACCTATACGAAAGCTAGGGTCACACCAAGCCGCCAGGGAATTTCCCCGGCGGCTTTTTTGCTTTCGGGCTGACACTCTCTCTGGGTAACTAGATTTTTTAGTTCTGGTCGTTTCAATCAAAGCCAATTCATGGGCGCCTGAGTCCTTAGCGGTTGGTCTTGCTGCAGGCGGCACAGTAAGGCCACCAAACAGCCCACCCAGTACGCCGCCATACCCACCGACTTTTCTCCTCTATAACTTTTAGCTCAAGCCAAATCATTAGTTGTGATCGATCGGCCCATTAGAACTGGACCGAATAATTGGCAATTATGATTCTATAATAATCAATGATTTCGTCTGGCTGGGTAGCCGAAACGAACACAATTTTTTTCGCCCACGCGGCAAGCGTAGGCGACAAGGCCCATGTTGTGGCTGCGGTTTGGCCGCCGTCATGGCTGGGATGTTCTTTGACAATTGAAGAGATGATGATGACGGATGCATTCATTGCATCCAGTACAAACACGATTGTTGTGAGCAATCGTGATGATCACAGCACTGACACGAAGTTGCGTTATGAGTGCAGCCTTGGGTCGGTGGTTGTGAGTCTTGCGTGATGGTTCAGCTGGCGATTAAGCACTTATCGATCGTCAGTAGCTGGGTTCAATTCCTAGTCGTAAGGCCAAGGTAGAGCGCGGCTCTACCTGAGCGAATTGCTCAATCAACCAGTAACGACCAATGCCAGATCCCTAAAAGCGCGCGAGCAACGTGCGGTGGGTTGAATGCCGGCGACTTGCCAGTTGAAGTCGCGCAGAAGGGACGGGAAAGTCCTTTTTTTGGGTGACTAGTTTCGTATGGAGCGAAGTCTGACTGTAAATCAAACCTCATCAAGAGCTACCTGGTTCGATTCCAGGGTCACCCACGTATTGCGATTTTGGTTCCTCAAACTCAACCTTTTTCCCACGCTGGCTCACGCGAACTACAGGAGGCTACATGTTGAATATTTCCGAGAATCCACTGACTACGACGCTGGCCTGTTCGCCAGCTGCGACGGCGCAACGTGCGCTAAAAATGCATCTACATTTGGTGCGGATCGGCCGCGCCGAATATCGAGTGCTGACGCTTCGGCCGGGCATTGATGTTCAATATGCCAGCAACTATTTCCACGCTACCTGGCATTTTCTAACCGACCATATCGGAGCGAGCGTGTTGGCGCGGCTTTGGTGGGCATTGTCATTTGATCGAAACTCCAATGTGCTTATTGTCATCGATGGCGCACATGTTGTGTGCAATCCCTTCGACGACGAACCGCGCAAGATGTTGGTGTTTTGCAACGGTGATCGCACGTTTGTCGACGATGCCGTGTTGCGACAAGTGACCAAGTTGCGCAACGCCGGTGACCCATCCGTAAAAACGGTATCGTTGCGGACCCATGGTATGGGGTTGGTTGAACGTGCGGCACAAGTAGAGCTTGCTGGTGGTGACAAGCGCCCGTGGAATCAACGCATGGGGCGGGGCCCATATCATTGTGATGAACGTAAACTTTGGATGCGTGAAATCGTTGAGGCGCGAGCTGGTGCCGTGGTGTACCGCGCGCCCGCTGAAGTACTGCGCGTTCAAGCGTTGCGGATTGCCCAGATGAGCAACGGCGCACGTCGCTCGATTTCTACGATGATCGGTGGCCGTACCAACCATGAATATC
>JAYWHS010000056.1:0-1807 GCA_043777635.1 Kofleriaceae bacterium
TCAAGTGCTTCACCGAATTTTGCTTACTGCCTTTTTGACGAGTGCATGCTCGCGCAACTCGACTAGTGCACCCAAGCCTAGCGCAACACCACCAGCTACTGCGCCCGGCACAACGCCTGTGTTAACGCCGACGGTACCAACCGAGGCCCCACCCCCGCAGGCGCCGACGGCTGCTGCCACCGCCCCGGCGGCCCCCAACAACGATGGCTGCACGTTGCTGCCTTTCGCCGAATCGGTAGATCTCGCCGAAGCGTCAGGCGCTGCGCCGATAACCGTCGATGGCACCGCGGCCTTGCTGGTGGTTGGCGATAGCGGCAATCACGGCGACTACGCGATCATTAACGCTGATACCGGTGCGCTACTTGAAAAGGGCAAATTACCCCTCGGTGCCACCAGCGACGATGTCGAAGCTCTCAGCGCAGCCGATGGCCTGATCTATGGCATCACTTCGGCCGGTTGGGTGTATCGCTGGCAAGCTGCGGCAAAGCCCAAAACCAAGGCTCGGTTTGTCCAAGTCGGCGAGCCCTACCCGATCGGCACCGTCGACACGACCTGGCGTAAAAACGGCGGGCTCGGAAGCAAACCACCAGCGGGTGACGCCATGGCGTGCGTCGCTGAAGGCACCAATTGTGGCCGCAACTATGAAGGCTTGTGCTTGCAGCCTGACCTCACCGCTGCGGCAGGCAAAGACGGCCAAGGCTGCGTTGGCCTGGCGATTGGCAAGGCCGATGGCAACGCGTATTGCGTCACCTGGGGCGGTGGCAAGCTAGCCGCACAACGCGACCGCCGCTTCGCCGTAGCCTCGCCAGGCGGGCTGGCCGATTGCGCGCTAGATGACCAAAACCGCATGGTCATTGGCTCCAATTTATTCGATGCACTTTCGACCTACACCGTCGAAGATTGGGCAACCTGGCGGGTATCCAAGGGGGCCAGCGCGCCGCGCATTACCCGACGGATAGGCGTTGGGATTGGCTTTGCCGAGGTCCTGGCCACCGGCCCTGCGGGTGTGGTGTATCGGATGTCGGACGCCTCTGGCGCCCCGAGTTTGATGGCAAAATTTCGCTGTATCGACGATTCGAAGTAACATTAACGGGTGCAGTGCCCTTATTGCGCCAACGACTCTAGTGTTACCGAAACCCGGGTGGTCTCCGATGGGTTGCGGCGACGCCGCATGTGCGGCACCTGCAAGCGCCGTTTTACTACCTACGAAAAAGTCGGTTCGCCTGGGTTACGCGTGCAAAAGCGCGACGGCAGTATTGAGCCCTTCGATGGCGACAAGCTGGTGCAAGCCTTGGAGCGCATCGGCCGGCGGCGAGCCAACGTGCGCGCTGACGATGCTCGACGGTTGGCTCGTGACATTGAAGCCAACCTGGTTGATTCAGGCCGTAAAGTAGTGGGCTGGCAAGATATCGTAGCGGCTGCGCTGACGCGGTTGCGCGCGATCGACGGTGTAGCCGCCGCGCGTTTAGCAGCAAACTACGTCGACGAATTTGGCAACTTGAAGCTCGACGGTGATCACGAGGTAGCTGCCCAGCCGCAACTCGGCTTACCCGGCGTCGACGAAGAACCTTGATCAATAAAATCGAATGCGATATTTCATCGCAGCCATGGGCCGTGATCAAGTTCGTGTAGAGTCGCGGCATGGAAGTTCCGTCAGCACAATCGCAACAGGTGTTTGCTCCCGGCATTTTGCGCGACCAAGTCGCAATCATCACCGGCGGCGGCTCAGGCATCGGACTCGCTACCGCAACCGAAATGGCGCGGCTCGGCGCACGCGTGGCCATCTGTGGCCGCACCGAAGCCAAAC
>JAYWHS010000057.1:0-1807 GCA_043777635.1 Kofleriaceae bacterium
GCCAACCAAGTCGCAATCTCGCTGCAAAACGGTTTCATGTACCGCAAGATGGAAACCATGGCCACCACCGACGGCCTCACCGGCTTGACCAATCACCGCACGTTCCAACAGAAATTTGCTGATTTACTCGACCGTGCCGACCGCCACGGCTATCGCGTTGCGATGTTGTTGTGCGACGTGGATCACTTCAAAAAGGTCAACGACAACTATGGTCATCCAGTGGGTGACGAAGTGTTGCGCCGGGTGGCCAAAGTGCTCCAGGATGTGCCGCGTAAAATCGATGTGTCTGCCCGCTACGGCGGTGAAGAGTTTGCGGTTTTGCTCGACAACGTTAGCGCTGAACAAGCGCGTGCCGTGGCCGAACGGATTCGCATCGAAGTCAGCAAGATCGTCGTCGAAACCGAAAAAGGTCCGCTGCAAGTTACCCAGTCAATTGGCGTTTCGTTATTTCCCGACGATGGCCGCGATCGCGCCGTGCTCATCGAACGCGCCGACTTGGCGCTGTATCACGCCAAACATAGCGGCCGAAATCGCGTCATGAGCTACCAAGAGTTTGCGGTGACCCGCAATTCGAGCGCCGGCATCGAAGCCAAAAAAGCTTCGTAGATTGCGGTGCTAGACGCTGCACCTCGAGTAGTTTGAGTCGTTGGTGTTGGCCGCGATGGGAAGCGCTGCGTGAGCATCGTGTAACCCAGCGAGGTCACGTTGTGTATCGACGCTGTTCGTCATGGGCCGATGTGGTTGTGCGTCGATGCGACGGTTGCGGTGGTCGAAAAAATTCCAGCTATTGCTACCGTCGGATTCGACCCGGCAGCCACCTTCATGCAGCAGCGTATGGTGGGCACTACACAACAACATGAGATTCGACAACGCTGTGTCGCCACCGTTGGCCCAATGCTCGATATGATGACCGTCGACGTAGCGGCTATGCGTGCAACCCGGGAAACGGCACGTCCGATCGCGCAGCCGCAACGCCCTATTGATTGCGACTGGAATCGTGCGAGTTTTACGGCCGATCGATAGCGGCACGCCATGCGCATCGACGTGGGCGACCACCACGCCAGCGTCGCAGCACAAGCGGCGCGCAGTTGCTGTCGCGATGACTTCGCCATTGGCCATCATGGCGAGATCCGACGGTTCCGCTGAACCGTGCAAACCAGCGTGCGGAACTGTAATGATAATTTCGATCGGCGTGCGCTGAGGTCGGCCACCACGCACGCGATCCTGAACAATGTCCATAAACGCATCGGCACGCTGCTGGCCACGGTCGGCCGAGGTTGGTGCTTTCGCGGTTGGCGGTGTAACGAATGAGTGTTCCGCGGGAGTCTGCGCAGCGTTCGAATGTTCCGCGCGCGACGGTTCTGCGGTTCGCGGTTCCGCAGGAGTCTGGTCTGCGCGAATCGGTTCTGCCGTCGACGGTTCTGCAACCAACGAATCCGCAGGTGTTAGTGCTGTTCCTGTACTTGATGCATTGAGTGCGGCCCAAACGATCGCCGCTTCATCGCTGGGCAGTACCACTTCAAACTTCACCATGCCGTTGTCGAGAATTCGCCGAGTCACCGTGCGTTGCGCTGCAACATGTGCCGCTGCCACCGCGCCCGCCATTGCTCCTGCCTCCGACCCATGCGCTTGATCATACGCTTGCACGTTCTGATACGAACGGCACAATGTATCCAGTTGCGACGCCGGCATGTGCTTGGCGTATCCAACCCAAAGTTCTTCGTTGTCAGCCGTCGCCACCCGCGTTATCGCTCGTGCTTGTGAATATGACATTGCGCCACGCCGCAATTCCTCGTCGATCAGCGGC
>JAYWHS010000058.1:0-1807 GCA_043777635.1 Kofleriaceae bacterium
TCTCGAAGTGACAACGAGCGGTGGGCTGCTGGACACGATCAAAAGTACCGACATCGAAGTTGCGATCAAACAGAAACAGCAAAACAAGACTCAGAAGCGACATAATCAAATTCGGGAACTTGACTACGTAGCGCTTGCCTTAACGTATCAACTTCCAAAATCGATAACCATCGTCGGGAAGAAGCCGTAAGTGGAACCCTCTCGTTTTCAAGGGCATCTCGAACGACGATTCGGCCCGATGGACCCGAAATTGCGCGGGGTTTCGGCAACCCCAAACGATTTGAGCCCGGAGTTGGCTGCGATGTGCCGGGCATTGGCAACAACGAGCGCAATGGACATGATGTATTTGGTAGACTACTTCATTGCGGATTGGCACGGTGCGAATCCGTTTGAGTTTGCTACGTATCTGTTCAAGACCAATCACGATCCGCAACATTGGGACTACGTTGATACGCTTTTTATGTACCCCGATATCAAATCATCGGATTGGTCCTCCGTCACTGCGATGAACTACATGGCCGCCTGTCAAAGCATTCCCGGCGAACGATGGATTCTTAGCAAGTTGCCAACGCCATCGCTGACGGCGACGCGCTATCAAGTAGGAAGTGTGTCGAAAAATTTGCGTTACTACGAAATTCCGCGTCGCGAAGGTTTTATTGGATCGATTGTCTTAAAAGGATCACCGTCCGAGAATTTCTTCCACCTTGCCAACGATCAAGTTCCGAACGCGATCCGCCGACTACTCGCCAAGCGGCTCGGTTGGAACGCGCGATCATTGCTGCTCGACCCCGGCGCCTTGATCAGCGTTGATGGACTGGTGCGAGCCGCGAACATCAATGTCGCCACAATGTCCGCGGATGCCAAGCAAGCGCTTGAAGCAATCGTCGTCGAAATGGATGGTATCGGCGGGCCGATCGAAAAAGCCGATCGCTGTGTCGGAGAAGGCCCGGACGAGCTGTATCGTTGAATTCTATCTTTGCGTTGCGCGATCGGTCCGGAAGGGCAACCCACGGGCGAGTGGATTTATTTTGTGCCGCGGCAGGCCGCGGCGCTGCCGTTTGAAATGCTGGCGGCGCGCGAACCGTTATTCAGTTTTATGATCTGGCTATCACGGATCCTGCAGCGGCGTATACACAAGCGGCACCAGGCCATGAACGCATGGGGAATTCTGCGACTGGCGGGTATTTACAACACCAATTAGACTGGATTATCGACAACGATATCCGCGGCATTTATCTCGAAAAAACTCACACGTTGGAAGCCCTCGTCGCGCCAGCCATCAAAGTGTCGCAAGAAGATATGTTGTCAATGTGTGCGCTGCGCCTTCAACATCGGCTGACACCGCCACCGACTGACCGCATCGATCACATCGCCTACATTTTCATGGAACGCGCGGATGCCGAAGCGCACTTGCACGAAATGTGGCTACGCGAATTGGAATGTTGGTACGTCGAGGGGCGCGGCAAACACCGGCTCGATCTCGACTACCATCCGGTGCCAGAGCCACCGGCGTGGGTCCGCGCGCTCGACGATAAATAATTCTACACGGTGCGCGCCGCATGCTGAACGGCGATGCTGCGATGCTGGCACCCGCAGGCCTCGCAAGCGCGGAAAATCGGCAATAATTCTGAGCATGCCCTATTTGCATGGCCGTGCATTTGGTTAGCAACTCCGCGCGTGGTGGGTCGATGCACGCCGCCGCCGCGCTGAGCCTTGAATACCGTGGTGGGTGGCCAACTCGCCATGCTGATTCCGCAGGAAATGTGGGGCATGATGGAAGCGTCGTCGGCGCACGCGGCCAAGGCCC
>JAYWHS010000059.1:0-6005 GCA_043777635.1 Kofleriaceae bacterium
AATGCGGGCGTGTTGTCGGTGGCGCAACTTTGGCCAGCGCATGAAGCAATGGCCGCACTACAACAGCCTTGTAATCTACAGTTTGAACCAACGCTGCCCTAGAACCCGACAACGCGACGTTTTGCAATAGCTTGAAGGTGACGAGTAAATCTGTGCGCAGCTCGCTGCCCCGATTTCGTTCGAGTATCGATTTTCTTGCTATGCTCGACAGCAGAGATGGCGTGGCAACTCGATACCGAATTCACCGTTGGCGGCGGCAGCCCTGTGCGTCGCTATCGATTTGACAATGGCTTGGTGGTCTTGGCTGCACAAAATCGCAGCGCACCGATCGTCGCAGTGCAAACCTGGTTTCGGGTTGGTTCACGCAACGAAGCACCAGGCGCCACCGGCTTGGCCCATCTGTTTGAGCACCTCATGTTCGGCGCGACCCAAACCCGCCCGGCTGGCGAGTTCGATCGGGTGGTCGAACGCACCGGCGGCGAATCCAATGCCGCGACCTGGGTCGACTGGACGTACTACCGGCTCACCGTGCCGGCCCGCGACCTGGCCTTGGCGCTCGACCTTGAGCATGAACGCATGAACCGGTTATCGCTTGATCCTGCGGCGGTCGAAGCTGAGCGCGACGTCGTCACCAATGAACGTCGCGAGCGCGTCGAAGATGATGTTGACGGCTGGCTCGATGAGCAACTAATGGCGCTTGCGTTTACCGAACATCCCTATCGCTGGCCAACCATTGGCTGGATGAGCGACATTCGGGCGGTTTCGCTCGAAACCATTCGCGAATTTTATCGCACCTGGTACGCGCCCAACAATGCGATCCTGGTGGTCGTCGGCGACTTTGCTGACGAAGATCTATTGGCCCTGGTAACTGCACGGCAAGGAGCACTACCAGCGTCATCGACACCGTTGGCCCTGCGCCCGACCGAGCCGGTGCAAACCGAAGCGCGGATCACGCGCGCCACCAAACCGATCGCCACCCACCGTATCTTGATCGGCTACAAAGCGCCGTCGCAACATGATCCGCAGTGGGCGCACTTGGAAATTCTAGCGACCTTGCTGGCCGGCTGCCCATCGGCTCGACTGCATCGTCGCTTGGTGATTGAAACCGAGATTGCATCGTCGGTCGATGCTCAACTCACCCCATTCGCAGAACCATCACTATTCCGCATCTCAATTACCTGCGCACGCGGCCATGATGCCAATGAAGTACTCAGCATCGTCGACGAAGAGCTGGCGCGCTTGATCAACGAACCGTGCACAGAATTGGAACTACAAAAAGCCAAACACCTGGCTGAAACTGATTTCTGGTCGGGCATCGCCGATATCGACGGCAAAGCCGAAGCGCTTGGCCATCACGAAACCGCGCTAGGCGATTTTCGCAGTGTTGCCCTGCTTGCCACTCGGTTAGCCGAAGCGACGCCCGCCGACATCCATCGCGCTGCGCAACAGTATTTTATTACCACCAGTCGTTCCTTGGTGATCGCCGATCCAGATGGCGAAACCGCCGACGACGAAACCGATGACGATGATAATGACAACGACGATCACGCCGCCGACGATGAAGCGCAAGGCGAGCATGATGACCTCGCCCACATAGGGACAACATGACCAACGTCTTTGTCGAAGCGGCGCACGACGCACCGCTAGTGTGGTTTGACATCACCATGTACGGTGGGGCCGCGTTCGATCCTGCTGGCATCGAAGGGCTGCATCGGCACGCGGCGTTGTGGGCTCGCCGAGGTGCGGGCAGTCGCAATCGGCAAACCCTCGACGAATACTTGGATCAGCTTGGCGCATCGCTCGAAGTGGGCGTCGGGCGCGATTCGGTAACCATGTCGGGCGTGGCCCTGACCCGCACCATTGATCGGGTCATTGATGCGGCCTGTGATATTTTGGCTGCACCACGCTTTGACCACGACGAACATGCGCGCCTGCTGCGCGAAACACCGCAACTCATCGATGAAGTACGCGACGATGATGGCGCCCTCGCGACACGGTGGTTTGACTATCGCTGTTGCCCTGGCCACCCGTATGGTCGTACGGCACTTGGGACGGAAGCATCGCTCCGTCGAATTACCGTCGACAATGCAGCGGCAGCGTGGCGTCGCCTGGTAGCAACCAACAATATTGTCATCGGCATTGCCGGTGATGTCGATGAAGCGCGTGCGCAACAACTCGGCCAACGTATCTTGGCTCATCTACCCGCAGGCGTAAAGATTGGTGCCCCACCCGACACATGGACCCGGCTGCCCGGTATGCGCACCACCATCGTCGATAAACCAGCGCGGACCCAAGCTCAAATTCGCATTGGCCATCTCACTCCGAGTTACCGACCCGAGCAAGCACCGGCCATCGCGATCGCCGAAGCTGCGCTCGGTGGCATGTTCAGCTCACGCCTCATGCAAGAAATCCGAGTCAAGCGCGGCTGGAGCTACGGCGCCGGCTGCGGGTTTCGTCGGTCGCGGATTTCGCATTGGTTTGAAGCCTGGATGGCAACCGGCATTGAAGTCGCGGTACCTGCGGTACAACTGACGCGAGAAATCCTGCGAGATTTTGCTGAAAATGGTCCTACCGACGAAGAAATTGACTTGGCGCGTTCCTATTTGGTCGGTGCCCTGCCATTTCAGCGAGCCACCGCGCGCCAGCGGATGCAACTCGCCGTACGCGACACGGTGATGTCATTACCAAGCAATTTCGCAGCTCATCTATCGGCTGCAATCGCAGCCACCACCGGCGCTGAAGTGCGCCAAGCCTGCCGCGATTTTCTCGCCCCCAATGATCTCGCTACGGTCATCGTGACTACGGGTGAAAGCATCCAAGACACGATTGGCCTTGGCCATGTGATGCGCGTCGAAGCCCCGGATTATTAAGCGTTCAACAAAGGAATCCTTATGAAACGTCTGGTTGTGGTTGGGATCATGTTCGCATTGCACACTGCTGCGTGTAAAAAACAGTCTGCAACGCCAAGCAATGGCAGTGCCGCGGCCCTGGCCGGCGCTGGCTCCGGTAGCGCGCAAGCCATGGCGCCCAGCACGTTGGCCAATGACCCGTGGGCCAGTGCGCCCCCAGGCTCAGGTTCACTCGGTGCCGAAGTCGGCGACGAGCTCGCAAGAATCAAAGCCAGTGAACAAGCCGCAGCACCTGGTGGCGCCAGATTAAAAACCGACGTTTCGTTGATCGCCAAGGCGCCCGTCGATAATTTACCGATTCACAGTTTTGCCGGAGTCAAGCGCACCGGTTTTACCGTCAGCTACAATTCGTCGAGCAACGCGGCCCATGAACAATATCGCAAAGCGCTCGAAGGCAATCGGGTATTCGAAGAAGTTGCCGAAGGCCTCAACAAAACTGTCAGACTGCCAACCACCGTCGATATTCAATTGGTTGACTGCGACACGGTGAACGCTTTTTACGACCCAAACAACAAACGCATTATTGTCTGTTACGAGCTGGTCGATTATTTCCTCGAAGTATTTCGCGGCACGGCAAAAAATGACGATGAACTGGGCACCGCAGTGATCGGGGCTACCATTTTTTCATTTTTTCATGAGTCGGGCCACGCCCTGATTCACATCTTGGATTTGCCAGCGGTGGGTCGCGAAGAAGACTCCGCCGACCAACTGGCCACCATTACACTCATTGCAGCCGGCGATGAAGGCGTCGCCATGGCGCTGTCGGGTGCGTATTGGTTTCAACTGCAACAAAAAAGCGATCGCAAAACCGTATTCTGGGATGAGCATGCCTTTGATGGTCAACGCTTCTACAACATCTTGTGCATGATCTACGGATCCAATCCAAGCAAGTACCAAGGCTTCGTGACCAGTGGCGACTTGCCTAAAGAACGAGCGCAACGCTGCCCTGAAGAATTCGCTAAGATCAGCCGGTCGTGGCAACAGTTGCTCAAGCCACACTTGACCAACAGCGGTGCCGAGAACATGGACGAAGCGCAACCGCACGTCGCGCAAACCGCAACGGTCCCAACCGAAATACCGACGCTACCGAGTCCCGAGGATCCCACGCCGCCGATGGTGCCGCCAATTAGCCCTGCTGCACCCGCCAACGATCCATGGGCGACGCCGACGCCAGCATCGAGTCAACCGACCGGCACAAGCTGCGAACAAGTTGCCCAAAAAGCGATTGGACTTATCGGGCAGGAACTCGAAGCGAGAGCGGCAACAATGACGGCAAGCGAAGTTGCAGATGCCAAAGCTAAAGTTGAATCCGAGCTACCGGCAATGCTGCAAGAATTTATCGCCGAATGCCAGCGCGACAAATGGCCCGAAAAAGATCGTCAGTGCGTGGTGCGGGCCGCCGATCTAGCCGCTGCCAGCAGCTGCGGCATTGAATAGGCTGATACGGCGCAGCGCAGAACAATTCAAACGCGCACGGTTGTACCGGCAAGTTAGCGCCGATGGTGGCGGTCACAGGCACCACGATGCTTGACGCACATCAGTAACAGCACCACGCCCAGCATCATCCCAACGTTGGATGTGCCGCTGCTGCCGCAACCACAACCAGTCGCAGCGGTCGACGTGATCGCCTTGCCATCTTGTTCGGGCATGACTGGGCGCACCGCGCCCCGGGCCACGATCGTTTCGTTCCGACGATAGCGCAGCTGCGCCATCCACAAATCCACGCTCACCCAGACGCGCAAATCATATTCACCACCGTCGTCATTGCGACGATAACCGTGACCGGTTTGTTCATTGCGGAGGCCCGCATCGAACGCTGCCAACGTCGCAGTGGCAATCGGATGAGTAATCGCAATCGCATCGCACAAAAATACCTCGCTCGCGGCGGCGGCGCGGTAATTGCGGGTTTGTTGCTCGCTGGCCCGCAGGATAGTAGTGGTTGGATCCACTGGCCCGGCCCGGCATGCGGGTAATCGGCCCGAAACGAAAATGTGCCCGGTAGTCTCCCACCGAGCACATCTCGAACGCAGTTGTGTAGCGACTGTTTAGCGACGCAGACCGATGGTTTCGATCAGCTTGCGGTAACGCTCGACGTCTTTGCGTTTCAAGTAATCGAGTTGCGAGCGGCGTTGGCCGACCATCAACAACAAGCCACGACGGCTGTGGTGGTCTTTTTGATTTACCTTGAGGTGCTCGGTGAGGTGAGCGATGCGCTCGGACAACAGGGCCACTTGAACTTCTGGCGAGCCAGTGTCGGTGCCGTGTTGGCGAAACTTACCGATGGTTTCTTGCTTACGTACTGTTGAAATCGACATACGAACCTTTTTTGTCGCCTACGGCTAAGCTGGCAACCATTGCACAACTTCGACCGAGGCCGCTGAACTAGGCGCAGACTATGGAACCCCTCTGGTTAGGTCAAGCAGGTTTCTGCCATTATCGCAAGGCATGGTAATTTCAGCGAAAAACCCGGGCATAACGGACCCGGCTGGCCGCGACATGAGCGATTGCCAACAGCTCAAGTTCGGCATCGAGCCGAGTCGCAACCAATTGAAACGGGCTACCGCTGCGCATCGCTTCCGGAATGCGCAATTCATCGGGCATCATGGTTTCACCATGGCGAACCCGTACGACCAAATTGTCGTCGACCGCCACCTGCGGCAACCCGGTTGCGGTTTCCAAGGAAATCAGACCTTCAGCCAAGGCCGGTCTGGTCCATTGTTCAATCGGCAACGCCTGCGCGATATCAAATCGACCACTCGCAGTGCGTCGCAATTCGCAGATATGCGCACCGACCCCAAGCGCCCGACCGATATCATCGACCAAGCTCCGAATGTACGTGCCTTTGGAACAATGCACTTCGATATCGACCAACGCCCCGACACGCCGCACGACCCGCAACGAATGTATTGTGATGTGCCGTGGTGCGCGGTCAATTACTTCGCCTTGCCGGGCCTTTTTGTATAACCGCTCGCCGTCCACTTTGATCGCCGAAAACATCGGCGGAATTTGCGCTTGATCACCGACAAACCGCGACATCACTTGTTGCAATGCCTCGTCGGTAATTGCAGCTACATCGTGGTCGGAGGCGCGTGCCGT
>JAYWHS010000060.1:0-1806 GCA_043777635.1 Kofleriaceae bacterium
AACACCAGCGGCGGCTTGTTGCGCAGCTTCGACAGCGGTTAAGCCAGAGCGCGCTGACGACGAAGTTGGACCATTTGGCATCGCCGGCGCTACGCCGACTTGGAGCAATGAAACTACCGCGGCTGACGTCATGACAAGATATTTGATTTGCATACTGGCGAAACGGCAATGACCTGCAACCGGCGCAATGTTTTTTTCGATCTTTTACGAATTCCTGACAACTACAGCACAAAATTATAACCGCCCTCGACAACCGTGCCTCGGGCTTTCACATCGAGCAGCAGCGCTTGATGAATGAACGGATCTACATCGTTGAATGGATCGTTAGGAAAATACAGTTGCGTGGTTAGAGGGGCCACGCCGCGCGCAGCCAATTTGACATGGATGTGCGCAGGTCGAAATTGCGCGCCATTAAGATACCGTCCCGGCACGATCGTCGAGATACGCCAGCCGCCGTCGGCACCGGTTTGCAAGTGACCGCGAAAACGAAAGCCGCGGTTGTCATATGCACCGAGATGGTCGGCTTGCCAGATTTCGATCCAGGCGCCCGCAATCGGTGCGCACGCTTGGTCGCGAACCGTGCCTGCGAGTTCGAGCCGTTGGCCAGGGTCGGAGCCTTCAACCAAGGTTAGTTTCGCTGGCGCGCCAGGTTTGTAAAACGGTCCTTCAATATTGGCGGGCGTTGGCTGGCAATTTTTTGCAGCGGCAACCGGGTCGCGCACTGCGCCCGAATGTTCGTGGTTGTCAAACCGCCCGGCCCCGGCGTCACGTGGCACCACCACCGGTCCGACATGCCGACGGCATCCTAATAAGGTCACGCCTGCACTGGCACCGGCTAGCAAGAATTTTCGACGACTAAGCATAGATAGTCCTCCGCTAGCGAAACGGCGGCCACACCCAACCGGCGCAGGCTTTTTTGCGAAATGAGCGGTCGAGCCGAGCCGCACAGTTATTTTTCGCCAAACCTCAGATTTTTTGCGCCGGTCGGCCATGGCCGCCGTTTCCCGCTTGAAAGGCACATATGACCACTCCAAAACTGCTCGCAGCGCTTCTCGCAACCTTCGTATCGGCGTCCTTACTGATCACCGCCCCGGCCCAAGCCTGCGGCTACTCGCCGTTTGACTTCCCGGTATCAACGTCCCAGGTCGCTTCCGCCGCTGTGGGCAATGCGCTGGGCCAGTTCACCACCAAAGTTACCAGCGTTGTGGTCGCAGCCGATCAACAAAGCGCCGTGGTCTTTGCGTACGACCGGCGGCTCAATCGGCATGTCGTTGTGCAGGTGCAGGCTGGCGCAACTGCGGATGCAGCATGGTCTATCACTGCAACCGAGGTGGTGCACGGCGCCGCCGATGACATCGCACGCGTGCTGCGCACATGGAACCGTAACGCAGCCGTGAGCCAGGTGTTTTTTAACGGCGACGACGCTTCGGTGCGGGGCACGCTGAGCGGCGATAAAGACCAGGCCTTTACTGTGCAAGTACGCAAAAATCGATTCGGCAACTGGCAGATTCGCAGCACCAAACTTGATTAGGCGATTGTGTCATCGTCCGGCACGGGTGCTGCCGACGACGCTAACAAGCGTTGCACGCTCGCATTCATTTGGCTTGCGATGAGCCCCATCACACTGTCGAGCTCGGTTGCGGTTGCACCACCCATCGAGGTTGCTAGCCGCTGCCGGGTACCAAGCAAAATCGCAGCGCGGATATCAGCGAGCCGACGCACAATGGTCGCGCGATGGACATTGTTCATCGTCGCAAGTTTTTCAAGCCCGACGCCATCCAGATGATGCAACCGCAACAGATTACG
>JAYWHS010000061.1:0-5986 GCA_043777635.1 Kofleriaceae bacterium
CGTACCGGTTTTTGTTGACTCGCCGTTAACGGTAAAAATCACCGACGTTTTTCGGTTGCATCCCGAATGTTTTGCACCCGACATGGTCGAACAATTGCGTGGCGATGATTCGCCGTTTGACTTCGAAGGGCTGCGCTACGTTTCGAGCGTCGAAGATTCCAAGGCCATTGATGCTTTATCCGGCCCGGCCATCATTCTCGCGGGCAGTGGCATGTGCGAAGGCGGCCGGGTGCTGCATCACCTGCACGACGGCATCGAAGATGCACGCAACACCGTGATCATCGTCGGTTTTCAAGCCGAGCACACCTTGGGTCGGCGCTTGGTAGAGCTGCGTCGCGACGTTCGCATCTTCGGCGTTGTGCATCCACGCCACGCCGATGTGGTAACGCTCGATGGCCTCAGCGCCCACGCCGATCAGCGCGACCTCGTCGATTTTGCGCAACGCGTGCGCGGCGGCGGCAAACTGCGCCAAGTCATCGTCGTACACGGCGAACCTTCGGCCCAAGATACCTTCGCTGCCAAGCTGCGCGACGCCGAGTTCGACAACGTTGTCGTCCCTGAGCCCGGGCAACGCATCGTGATCACCGCCGAAGGGCCTGCTGGTAGTATGTAGGTTCAGTCTCTCCTGCAAGCATGCGATCCTGGCAACACGAATGGTTCAAAACCGACTTGCTACCTACTCCTGAAAAAACAACTCCACGTCGAAGACATGTTTTGTTTGCCAATTATACCGAATTGGATATAGTCTACATGTGAAGTCGATTTGTTTTCTAGGCGACTCGCTCAGAGCTTTGCGGGCTTTTCCGATGGATGCCAAACGTGATGCTGGTTATCAGCTTGAATTGATTCAACTAGGTTTGACGCCTAACGATTTTAAGCCAATGCCAAGCATCGGCAAGGGCGTCGAAGAAATTCGAATCCGCGACCAAACGGGCGCGTATCGCGTGATCTATACAGCGCGCATGGGTACCGCAATTTATGTGCTGCACGCGTTTCAAAAGAAGACCCAAGCCACCGCGCAGCGCGATCTCGATCTTGCGAAGAAACGTTTTACCCAACTAACCAACGAGACCACATGAAGAAAAATCCTGTTTACGCAAGCATCTGGGATGCCCTTGAAGATTCGCCAGGTGAGGCTGCGAACCTGAAGGTGCGAGCGGATTTGATGCGCAAAATCGCGGTTGCGATTGAAGCTATGGCCATGACGCAAGCGGTCGCGGCAGAGCGCTGCGGCATTTCACAACCGCGCATCAACGATTTGCTTAACGGCAAGGTGTCGCGATTCTCCATTGATGCGCTGGTGAATATTGCGGCATCGCTTGGGCGACCGGTGCAGGTCAAGTTAGCCAAGGCCTCGTAGTGCACGAATTCCCGCAGCGTCCAATTTTCTGGGGCCGCTGCTGCTGACGCTTCGCTTCGGCAGTTAGCGCTTATTCACAATTCGGCTGGCAGCGGCTAGGTCGCGTGCCGGCGCACAACCGCGATGATGTCGTCGCCGAAGCGATCAATTTTAGCTGGCCCAAGGCCAGGAATTTTGGCCAGGGCGTCGCGGGTAGCGGGCCGCTGCTTGTCGATAGCCAAGATAGTTTTTCGTTGGAAAATCATGAAGGCTTTCCACTTGAGCTCGCGGGCTTTTTTGCGCCGGTAGGTTTCTAGCTCGCGAGCAATGCCGCCAGCGCCGGTGCGCGGCAACTTGGTGCCAGTGCTAGCGCTACGTTTAGTGGTGCGCGCGGTGCGAGCGCTGCCATCGCCACTAGCATCCGTGCCGCGATCACTGACAGCACGGCCGGCCAACCACACGGTGGGATATTTTTGGCCGCGCTTGACCAATTTGCGCGTCGCTAATAATTGTTCGATGACGCCGGCCAGCGCCTCTTCGCTATAATCATGCAAGGTTGCAAATTGCGGCAGGCGCATCAGGCCCGAGGTCACTACGGTTTTGGCGGTGCTGCCACGCATGGCTTTGGCCAAGGTCATCTTGCCGACGGGCTTGGGCATGGCCGCAGCCGCAGCCAAGATAGTTTCGGTAACCAGCGCTGGCAGCTCGTCGAGTTCGCGCGCCAATGCATCGGCGGCTATTTGCCGTTTGTTGGCGCGTTCCGAAGCTGCACCGTCGACACTTTCAGGATCCAAACACACATCACAACTGCCACAGGTCGGATGATTGTCAGCGCCGGTAAAGTGTACGCAGATCATTTGCTGCCGGCACAGTGCGGTAGTGGCGTAGTGCTCAATGGCGGCGAGCGCTTGCTCGGCTCGCAACTCGGCGGTCGGCGATTTGCCACTTTGTAATCGACGCTGTGTCATCAAATCGCCAGCGCCGAACAACATCACACAACCAGCGGGTGCACCGTCACGACCAGCGCGGCCAGCTTCTTGGTAGTACGCTTCCAAACTGCCTGGCGTTTGGTAGTGCACAATGAGCCGCACATCGGGAAGATCGATGCCCATGCCAAATGCATTGGTGGCAACCAAAATTCGGGTGCGTCCGACGGCAAAACCTCGTTGCGCTCGGTCGCGGGCCAACGCTGTGCGGCCAGCATGATAGTGGCCAGCAGCAAAACCTGCTTTTGTCAGATCGGCAGCGACGGTCTCGGCTTTTTTGCGCGTGCTGCAATACACCACCGCTCGGCCACCACCGCTGCGGCCACGGAGACCGGCGGTTTCACATGCATCGATCAACGCTGCAATACGCTCGGCATCACGGCTGCAATGCAGCACAGCGAAGCGCAGATTGGGTCGTGAAAAATCGCCGCGAATCATCAGCGGCATGGTTAGTCGCAATGCGCTGCTGATTTCGTCCATCACCCGCGGCGTTGCCGTTGCAGTTAGCGCAATCGTTGGCCGGCCCAACAGCGCGGGCAACTCACGCAACTCATGGAGCTGCATGTATTCCGGACGAAAATCGTGGCCCCACTGACTCAAGCAGTGCGCTTCGTCGATAGCGAGTAGTGCGATCGGCACCCGGCCCAGCAGCTTGCGAAAGCTGCTCATCGCCGCGCGCTCCGGCGACACGTACAACATCGTCAGTTCGCCAGCTAAAAACCGTTGCACCACGATCGCTTGTTCATCGTCTTCTTGATGCGAGTTCAGCGCACCGACGGCAACACCACGACCGTTAAGCGCATCGACTTGATCTTTCATCAACGCAATGAGCGGCGAAATTACAATGGTGGTGCCTTTGCCAGCCGCTGCCATCACGATCGCTGGCACTTGATAACACAGCGATTTGCCAGCGCCGGTTGGCAATAACACCAGCGCATCGCGGCCCGCCAACACCGCCGTTACCGCATCGGCTTGGCCAAAGCGAAACTCCGGGTAGCCAAAAGTTTTTTGCAGCACCGCGCGCGCTCGCCCAGCACTAGCCACGCAGGTGCCTTCAACCTCCGACGACTGGTGCGACAACGACGACATGCCTTTGCCTATCACGTCCGATCTGCAATTGCGCTTCTATTGCGCTCGAATAGCGGTGCTACAAAGTTGAAGCATCAACAATTTATCCACCGTGATTTTCATGTTTCAGCGCTCGGGCTGACATGGGTACAGGCTTGTACTTTCGATTTGCGACTTCAAGGCGTTCTGGCGGAGGCACGGGCATGCGGAGTGGTGGCAAAAGTTTTGGATTTGAAGTCGGCCGAATGCCAAAGAATTGCCGCTTTATTTCATTTCCCAAAACCTCAGCGAGTAGCGACGGCACGGCATTGCCGAGTTGCCTTTGAACGTGAGAAATTCCACCAGAAATATTCACGTCATCGGGAAATGTTTGAATTCTTGCCATTTCTCGCATCGTGAGGCGCCGATTTTTCCAATGAAACGGACCAATTGCTGTGCCAGGCTGCGCTTGAATCGTCCAGCTTGGTTTGTCCTTTGCTAGCTTCAACAAGAAGCTCCAATAACGCGACCTCCACCCAAAGAGCGCTTTACCTCCACCGCGTTCGGTATGCCAGAGATAGTTATCGCCTTCTGGAATAGAGGGCAGCAGGTCGCCCCAACTCCCGCCGACTTTGCTAGGCGTTGATTTGTCTTCGTCCGAATCCAAATCACCAAGAGCATCCCACGCTGTGCGGAATGGCGTAGTCTTTCGCGCAAAAAGATCTGCTTGTAGTTCGTCCTTCTCAATACCAAAGCCAGGAAGTGGAAATTCAAATTTCTTACCATCGCGCGAACCGATAATGAAAACTCGTTCGCGGATCTGAGGAACGCCGTAATTCGCCGCATTAAGGACTTTCCATTCGAAAGAATATTTCGTTTTCTTTCGACGGTTAATATCCTCAAGACGTTCACGAAGGAAAATGAGGCCTTCGTCCTTGCCTTTGTAGGCAAGGCCGAAAACATTTTCTAAGATAAACGCCGCAGGTAACGTGTCTTCAAGGACACGCATGTACTCTTCGAGAGTTTGGGCGCGTGGGTCGTTAAGGCGTGCAGAATCGCCCTTCACCCAATATCCCGACTTTGAAAATGGCTGACAAGGAGGGCCGCCGACAAGTAAAGCGGCTTCACGAGGCTTGAGTTTTCCGGCAGTTAGAATCGCTTCGGAGGAAACGTTTTCAATCCGATCTTCAATAACCGTCCAATTTCGATTAGCCTTTAGCGTGATGCAACACCATCGATCCATTTCGAGGCAAACCGCAGCATCAAAGCCTGCGGCCTCCAAGCCGAAGTCCAGTCCGCCGGCACCTGAAAACAAACTGATCACCGAGAGTTTTTCTTTTGTGCGAACCATGTCATCGACCCAATACCTTCCTAGGACTAAGTCCCTATCTCATTGCGCAGACTACGAGTCGGTTCGTGTATTGTCAATACACGAAAGCAATCTATGAATCAGTTGCGCTTTGATCTCAGGCTTGCCCTTCAAGATTTCGAAGCGCGAACCGGTCTCAGACTAACTTATGAATCACTTTCGCAGACTTCACAGGTAGCGATCGATACGTTGAAGTCGATGGCGACCCGCGACGACTACAATGCAACACTTCGCATAATCAGTGCTATTTGCACCGCGCTCAAGTGTGAACCGGCTAAGTATTTGCTGTGGTTGCCGCAGGCAGCCAAAGGTCGTGATGAGTAAAAAGACTTCGCTCTTTAGCCTGACGGGCTTGGCACAAGACCAACTTGCAGAAGTACTAGTCGAAAATCCGCGCGCATATATGGCGGTGAAAGGCGCAGTCGCGGAAAAGCACCTCGAAATTCTCCTTACTGACCTGCAAAATAACGGCGCGGTGACATCTTTTCGGAAGGGCCGAGGTGACTTTGAGAAGGATTTTTATGTCTAATTTCCAAAGTCGAACCGCTCTGTCGCGGTTGAATGCAAAAATGTCCAGGTGATTTCGATCACTTCAGCTGAGGTCATCGCGAACTATCTAAGTTTCCTAATTCAAACGGAACGCATTTCGCCGCTCGATCCAGCTGTAAATGTAATGTCGCGAGCCGAACTCACCAAATGCTTCAAAACGTTACCTATAGCGCTGCGGGAGTCCGGCATCGCGAGGTACGAGTTTAGCGCATCAGTCCTGGCTAACAAGATTGCGCTCGACGCTGGTGCCAGCCAATACCTAAAACAATTCAATCTGGCCCCGGTATCCATCGACTTTCAGCGAACCAGAAACTCACGCGATCTTAAAGATGGCAGCGACCAAAAGGGGCAACGCTTCTATCTCTATGAGGAAGTTGAGGTTGTCGCTGCTTGCCTTTTTAGCCGAACCTTAAAGTGGGAGTTCGTCTTTGCTGCGAGCATTGACATGGATTGTCATCCCCAGTTTCAATCGCGAATTCACAGCAGAATGATTCTTAACCCTACGGCATGGCATCATAGTCTGTTAACGGCGGCCCGTCGCGTACCCAAGTAACCGCTGGGTCGCGGTGATACCCATTCGACAACATTGGACAACGAGCAGCGGTTTGCAATCAAATTCGCCGACCAGCAATCAGCGCGGAAACGCTGCGCCGCTCTACATCAACTGCTGATTGTCGTCGAGATACGGGAACCGTT
>JAYWHS010000062.1:0-1801 GCA_043777635.1 Kofleriaceae bacterium
CACTATCAAAGCGAGATCAAACGCACGCGTGAATTAATGGCGGCGCATTTCAGCGCGCTCTATGTAACCCTGCTGCAAGTATTGCGCACCGCGCTCGAAGCCGAATGCGAGTTTCACCCGAACTACGGCCTGCCTGGTTTCCACATCTATCAAGCGCACCCGCTGTTTGAGCAACGCATGGGCACCGTGCATGTCGACGGACAGTTCGCTGATACCGGCGGCTTTGGCCTAAACGACGTGGATTTACAACAACAGTATTCCATAACCTTAGCACTGCGTTTGCCGCAATCGGGCGGCGGCTTAAAAGTGTGGCCAGTCAATGGCGTGCAACTGCGCGGTGCGGATTCGACACGCTTAGCCGAGATTTCGCAAAGCAAACCCAAAGCCGTGCACCACGCCTACAAGCTCGGCAACATGGCGCTGCATTCGGGCGCATTGATCCACCAAATCGCACCGATGACGCAGCTGCAGCCGGGCGACGAGCGATTAACCCTGCAGGCGCACACGGTGTGGGCCGACGGTCGTTGGCTGGTGTACTGGTGAGTAATAACGACAAGGAGCTAGCCATGCAAGTACGCCCAGAAATAATCGTGCTGGACCCAGCGCAAGCGCAAGAGTTTTGTGCGATGACCTTCCCGGCGTATCGGCACCTGTTGAATTTGCAGCCGCAATGTCGACATCTGATTGAGCCAGATTTACGCATTGTCCAGCCGGTGGTGTTAGCTGCGATTGCGTACGGCCGGCCGGTGGCGATGGCGCTGCTGGAGCTGCCGACCGATGATCATTCGCGCCCCGAGCTATTGTCTTTGTTTGTTGCCAAAGCCGCACGTCGGCACGGTGTTGCAACTTACTTACTCGCGGCAGTTGAGCAATATCTATTTCGCCGTGGGCATCGCGAGCTGCTGACGGTGTACATGACCGGCAAACCCGGCATTGCGTATTTCGAGAAAGTATTAGCGACGCGCAACTGGCAGCCGCCTGAGCAACGCATGATTACCGTGCGCTTTGTCTTGGCAACCCTGACGCAGGCGGACTGGATCAATAGATACAAACCGCGCCCAGGCTATCGAATCGGTGCGTGGTCAGATGTCAGCACTGCTGAAATGGCCGCGTTACGTGCCAGCAATGCGAATGCCACGACACCTTGGATCGCGCCCGATCTAGCGCCCTGGCTGCATGATGCGAACGGTTATGAGCCGCACACCTCGATTGCGATTTACTACCATAACGAAATTGTCGGCTGGCTGATCAACCACGCGCTTGATGCGCAAACCGTGCGCTACACCTGCAGCTTTATTCGCCCAGACTTGGCGAAAGTGGGCGGTATTTTGGCGGGTTACGTCGAATCTTTCGCGCGCTCAAGGCAGGCGGGCTTTGTCGAGGGCATGTTCGTCACGCCGTTGCGCCACCCAGCCATGATTCGTTTCGCCGAACGCTGGTTTGGCCCTTGGGCCAGCTTCGTCGGGCAAACACGCGGCAGTGGCAAGACGCTGACTGAGGCGAGTGTTTTGGTGGCGAAGCTACCTGAAAGGTGACACGCCACGGCAGATTCCGTAACCTCCAACGTTCTCTCATCTAACCCCTAGCACCGGGCCAAATCAGTTTACGATGACCAATTTCAGTTCGGTTCGTTCTAGTTTCATTTCACTTGGTCTTACTTTGCTCCTTGCAGCGGGCTTTGGCACGCCTTTACATGCAAACGAGCTGATCGGCGAAGGCAGTCTGTTGGCGCTTGACGGCTATTACGCGTGCGTGGATGTAACTCTGGCGGATGGCAAAAATTATCCCTTTATTGTCGATA
>JAYWHS010000063.1:0-1799 GCA_043777635.1 Kofleriaceae bacterium
TAAGTACTTACTTCCTGTCGGCTGGTCCGGCAGTGCAAGGGTCGCCTTCGGGCGGCCTTTGATCTTTTCGGCTGGTGGGAGGTGTTGTGAAGGTTACTGCGTACATCGACGGCTTCAACCTCTATCACGGTTGCCTCAAAGGTACCCCGTACCGTTGGCTAGACCTGCATCAACTCGTCGCCAACATTTTGCGCACCAAGCCCAGCGTGCTTCAGGTGAAATATTTCACCGCGCGGGTTTCCGCAAAAACCAAAGTGAGTTCACCATTCACGCAAGGTGCATACCTTGGCGCTTTGAAGCATTGTGGGGTGGAGATCTTCGAAGGCAATTTCGTGATTCGCGAAAAGTGGATACCAGAAGTGGCTACCGGCGTAATGCGGCATGTCACGGTGTACGAAGAAAAAGGCTCCGACGTTAACTTGGCAACCCATCTGGTTTTTGATGCGTGTCACAAACGGTTTGATCGTGCCGTGGTGGTCACCAACGATACTGATCTCGTTGCACCTGTCGCGATGTGTACCCGCGAGTTGGGCGCTGCGGTTTGGATTTGCAGCCCATATCCGCGCGCACATACCGGCTTGGTCAATGCCGCGACAACTTCGCGCGCGATCAAAACCTCGTGGCTGAGGAGTGCGCAGCTGCCGCTGACGATGTCGCACCCGAACGGACCAATCGCTAAGCCCGAAAAGTGGGTTGCGCAGGACCTTGTATTTCTCGCCCGGGAACATTTGCATACTGGTAATCGAGTCGAGGCAATTAGCTACTTGAAATCAATAACCTCAGCGCAAGAAGATGTTCTTTACAATCAAGCGGCGCTCACACTGTTGCGCAGGTGTCAGCACGATCCTTTGCTTCCCGCCGAGTTCAATTCCATCATGGAAGAATTATGGAAAGAGACCAAGCGCGCGTAGATTTCAAGCAGCGTTGCTTGGCAATGCATTCAACACGTGAGGCGCGTGCTAGTTCGGTCAACTGTGGTTCCGGATTTGCAAAACAGTTGGCTCAACTAACGGCTGTAGTGTGCTTTGGTACCACCACATAGCCGCGGGTATTATTGTGCATGATAGCCTGATGAACACATGGCTGATTCCGTCGCTGATGATCCAAAACTTGCACTTCTTTGGGATGCCTCAAAAAACGTGGAGCCGGCGGCTCAGGTGGTCGCTGCAAGTTACCGGTCGGCAGCGTGGGTATGCGTTGCAGGTCATTCGTTTGCGCGCTCGCCAAGGGCGATGCAACGGGATGCAAGTTGCCCAACATGCAGTCGTGGGGCAAATACCCACACAGCGCTAGCTACGTTACGACCAGGGTTGGCGGCGATGTGGGACGCTGATAAAAATGCTGGCATTACGTTCGCTGCACTTGATGCAACGCACTCTACTGCGGTGTGGTGGCGCTGCACGCAGGGCCATAGCTTTGAGCGCGCGCCAGTGCGTTTGCTCGCGGATGATACGTGCCCAACGTGTGCCCTGGCTACAACGTCGCTCGCCGCAGTGGCACCAGCGATCGCGGCTGAATGGCACGCAGTCAAGAATGCGATTGCACCGCATGAAATTGACGCTGACCATGTGATGAACGCATGGTGGCTGTGTCCCAATGGCCATGAATATCAGGCCACGGTTCGGGCGCGGGCGCAAAGCAATCGGCGCTGTCCAACGTGTTACGGCGGCTGGTCGTTGGAGAATATTCGAGCGTTTGTAAAATCGCTGGTCGGGCACATTGATAAGCTCAACCCGAGCGAGTTGTTTGCGCTGGCCATGCAAGCCGGGGTGCTCAAAGACAAAGGTAAGCCGTTTGTG
>JAYWHS010000064.1:0-5976 GCA_043777635.1 Kofleriaceae bacterium
CGGCCGCTGCGACAGCGAGCACCACCGCATCAAATTCTTCGATCTGGCCATCGTCGAGCACGACCTGGCTACAAGTCTCGGTCCGCTTAATTGCCCGAACCGTGGTGTTCAAGCGAATCGCGCCAGGCAACGCGCGCTGTAACCCTTCGATCATTGCGCCCAGCCCACCGAGTGGGGCCCAAACGCCACCTGGTGTGGCTGCGCCCGGGTGCGTCGTACCATCAACGTCATCGGCGATGACACCTAACACACGCCCAACCCGTTGCAAGGCCCCTCCAGCTGCGCCGGTCAGCACACCACGCAGCACGCCGCCGGCCTTGTCGAACTCGGCAAATTTTTTAAAGCCAGCTTGCAGCGAAACATCGCGCGCATCAGCCGCGTAGACCCCGGTCACGAATGGCGCAATCAACGCCCGCGCCGCCTCCGGGCCAAACCGTCGAACTGCAAACTCATACACCGAGGTGTCGCCGTCACGTTCAACATCGCGCGGTGGCACCAACGACTCGCGCAACAACTCGTATTTACCACGCGTGGTCAACAACCCGCTCCGTGCCAGCTCAAGCGGATTACGCGGCAAGGCCTGTAGCTTGCCGTCGACAAATATCCAGCGCCGCTTGGCCGCAGCCGAGGCTTTTTCGACTGCCACGCCGAGTTCTTGGCATAGTGCCAACGCTCCATCGCTAGGCCCACCCAAAAACGAACTTGCCGCATGTTCACGCAGGTAGCCGTCGACGTTGCTGGTGGTGATTAAACCGCCAACCCGAGCCTGCTGTTCAAATACCACCACGTCATGATTTGCTTGCTGCAAGCGCAGCGCGCTCGTGAGCCCGCCAATTCCAGCGCCTATCACTGCGATTTTTTTTCGCGGTTGCATGGTTGGACTACCCTTACCGTCGGGCCGGTTAAAAGAAGATCCCACCGTTATGCTCGTGTCGAGAACTCGCGTACAGCTTGCACCATGGCACGCACATGTTCCGGATTTGTCGGCGGCATGACGCCGTGACCCAGGTTGAAAATGTGACCAACCGGCCCGGCCTTTTCGATAATCTCAGCAACTCGCTTACGAATTTCCGCAGGTGGGCAAAACAGCGCGCCCGGGTCGAGGTTGCCTTGTAGGGCGACACCGTCACCAACGCGGCGCCGCACTTCGGAAATATCAACTCGCCAGTCAACGCCTAGTACATCGGCACCACTTTTGGCGTAGTCATTAAGGTACGGCGCACAATTGTTAGCAAAATAAATAATCGGCACCGGATTTTTGGCAAACGTCGACGATGCACGCAACATGCTGATAGCCGCCGTCGCGTGGCGCAACGCGAACTCACGAAAATCACCCGGCGACAAAACGCCGGCCCAGCTGTCAAACAATTGTACGGCTTGTGCGCCTGCCGCAATTTGCGCTTCAAGGTACGTGGCGCAGGTCCGCGCCAGTTTATCGAGCAAAACATGAGCGCTGGCAGAATCACCAAAAAGCAGACTTTTGGTGTGTGGATAGTCCTTCGATCCGCCGCCTTCAACGGCATAGGTTGCCATGGTGAACGGTGCGCCAGCGAAACCAATGAGCGGCACGCGATTGCCAAGGCTAGTACGGATCTGCCGGATGGCCTCCATCACGTACGGCAACTCCGCTTCGGGATCGGGCACCACCAGCGCATCAATTGATGCACGGTCGCGCACCGGATTACCAATTTTGGGACCAGCCTCGGGAAACGCCACATCAATGCCCATCGCCGGCAAGGTGATCAAAATATCAGAAAACAAGATCGCGGCGTCAAAACCAAATTCGTCGATGGGCTGCATCGTGACTTCACACGACAATGCCGGCGTCCGACACATTTCCAAAAACGACGACTTGGCGCGGACCGCACGATAGGCTGGCAGATAACGCCCGGCCTGACGCATCATCCATACCGGCGTGCGCGGTACAGGTTTACGCCAGCAAGCTTGTAGAAACAGATGCTCGGATTCAGGTTGCGGCATAGCGCCTTGAGCCTAGCACCGACCCGACACCGGCGGCAGTGCCCAGCGGCGCAGAAGACAAACGGCAACACGGTAAAGAAACTCGGCCATGGGATTTCCCCGCTCTCCGATTAAGGATTAAGGTACCGGCGTGACTGTCGATGTGAGCGACTTACCCAAGCCGAGGCGCGGCCCATGAGTGGCAGTGCGGGCGGACCGCTGCCATTAGCGGCGGCTATCGTATGCCCTGAGGGTGCGATTGGGCCGATTCGTGCGTTGGTCGAACGCCTAACCAATGCCGGTATCACCGTTGACGTGGTCGATGAAATTGCCGAGGCCGCCGATTTCATTGTCCGCTCCGATCGCCCGGCCGCGCTGGTTTTGGATTGCCGAGCGATGGCAACAGATGACCCGCAAGATCTCGCCGAAACCAGCGAGCTGCTTCGGCGTTGCCGCGGCATGTTGCCGACCCATCGCCCGATTATTGTGGTGTCTAGCGCGCCCAACTCTTTCATCGTTGCAGCGTTTCGCGCCGGTGCCGGCGACGTCATCGACATGGCGCTCGAAGGCACCACGCATGCACGTACGGTGGTAGCGCGAGCCTGCGCTGACATGGTCACCCGTCGCGCCGAACGCGAGCAAACCCGTGAATTGCGGACGGTGGCCGAAGTCTTCATGCGCGAATTGATCCGTACCGAGCGGCAAAAAATCGACCTTGAAGAAAAACTCGCGGTGCCTAAAGGTGGACGCTCCGGTGCCGTGCGAACGCCCGTGGTTCTGCTGGTCGAAGATGATCGCATCGTTGCCAACCGTTTGACGCTGAGCCTCGAAGAAAAAGGCATCACCACGTATGTGTTTTTTTCCGGCGAAGATGCCGTGCATGAAGCCATTTCCATGGATTCAACCGCCCCCGAGTTTGACCTTGCACTGGTCGACCTTGGGTTACCTGGCATGGATGGGCTCGAAACCATTCACCAACTGCGCGCCGCCGTGCCAGGCATCGCCAGTTTCCTGATGGCGACGGAGCGCGAACGCGATCGCATGCGCAACGCCACCGAGGCCGACATCGTTGGGTATGTAATGAAACCCTTCGAGAATTTCGACGCACTCACCACCAAACTGAGCGCCTTGGCTCGCGACACGATGACGCGAAATCAGGAGCTACGCTATTTGCAGCGCATCAAAACCCGACACGCCAGCATCCTTGAGCGGTTTCTCGCCATTCCGCAGTCATAATCGACGGCGGTACACATCGTCGCCGTCGCCCACGATGTAGGCGCAGGTCGTTGCATCGCAGCGGCCTATTCTATCGGCCCACATCACATCACACGAAGTACCGATGGATCTTCGCGAATACCCGATCCGACCCCCCGTGATCGATTGCTGGAACCAGCGAGCTGGAATATCCTGATAAAGACTCCGCAATGAAAGACTCGGCTGCTAAACCTCGCTACGTCACAACCAACTCGCGCCCGAGTAGTGTGCTGCGCGCCGTTGTGACGCCCGATCGTTTTGAAATGCGGGGCGAACTTGGCGCTGGCGTCACTGGCACGGTGTGGCGCGCGTATGATCGAGTGCGGCAAAGTGAAGTTGCACTTAAAAGCTTTCACCATCAGTTTACCCCTGACCAATTATTACGTTTTAAGGAAGAGTTTCGCGCCGTCGTCGATGTCCGCCACCCTAACATCGTGCGGCTGCATGAGTTGTTCGAGGTCGACGGCCGGCTGTTGTTGTCGATGGAACTTATCGATGGCATCGATTTTTTATCGTGGGTCTGGAGCCACGACGGCAGTGCCGGCAAAAAGCTTGGCACCGACCGCGACGAAGGCGGATTTGCCCTCGATGAAACTACCAAAGAAACTGATTTCCTTGCGTTAGGCCCAACGCTTGATCAAGCCCGCCTACGCGATGCGACCACCCAGTTGCTTGCCGGGATTACCGCGATGCACGCCGCGCACACGGTGCATCGCAACATCAAACCCAGCAATGTCCTGATTACTAAAGACGGCCGGGTTGTGCTTTGCGACATCGGCTTGGGTGCCAACATGCTGCCGGGCGACCCATCGAACATTACCAGCGTGGCGTACCTGGCGCCTGAACTTTCCAGCGACCGCACGGTTGATGAAAAGGCTGATTTCTATTCGCTGGGCGTGTTGATGTTTGAAGCATTTACCGGCCGCACGCCATTTGCGACGATCGATGGCAGTCGCGACATCCGTATTGCTAAAGCCACCTCCGATGCACCGCCACCGTCGGCGTTTGCCAAAGATGTACCTGCTGACCTTGATCATTTGACCAGCGCATTATTGCGCCGCGATCCAACCGACCGCGCCGGCGCAGCCGAAGTGCAGCGCGTGCTCGAACCAAATCGCAAGCCGCGACGTTCTGCAATGATCGAAGCATTGACGTCGGTGCAAGATCACATGCCGGCACCACGGCTGCCACTGGTTGGTCGTCAAGCCGAGATGAGTGTGCTGGCTGGGGCGTTGTCCGGCGCCAAGCGAGCCGGGGCCACCCTGCAGCTGGTGCTTGGCCCATCGGGTATTGGCAAAACTGCGCTGACCGAAGCATTTGCGCGGCAGCTTGCCACCGATTCGATCGTGCTCACCGCGCGCTGTCACGAACGCGAGACGCTGCCGTTTAAAGCGTTCGATGGCATTGTCGACGCGTTATCGCGCCGCCTCAAACAATTGCCCGCACATACCCGTGCGCGGGTTTTGCCCGAGCGTGCCGACTTACTCGCAGAATTATTTCCAGTGTTGCGACGCGTCGAAGGCATCGGTGGCGGTGCCCGCAAATGGCGCGGCGCCGACCCAGGCGAGCTGCGGTTGCGTGCGTTTGCGGCCTTGCGCGATCTGCTGGCCGCCCTCGCCCGCCACGCCCCGATGGTAATCATCATCGACGATGTTCATCAAGCTGACCTCGACAGTCTCGATTTACTTGCGCATCTGGTGCGACCACCTGCGGCACCACGCTGTTTGTTTATTGCGTCCGGCCGGCGCGGCCCAGTGATTGACCACATCTTGCAACTGCAAGCGCGCGGTTCCTTTTGCGAAGTCAAAACTCTCCACGTTGAGCCGCTGCCACTCGAAGAAGCCGAACTACTCGCCGATATTGCGGCCAGCCATTTTGATCTCAATCTCGACAACCCGCGGGCCATTGCCATCGCTTCGACCGGCCATCCCGGTTTTGCTATCGAACTAGTGCGTGCGCGCAGCGATGCCTTGGATGCAGCCGATGCAGCGCGCACCAAGCACAACGAATTTAGCGAAGAGAATACCGACAGCGCCGATATCGCTGAGCTCGATCCTCGGCTGGTCACCGATGGTTCGGTTGCCAAACGCATGCCCGACACCAACATCAACAGCCTGTTGACGTCGCGGGTCAACCGGCTGACCCCTCAGCAACGCAGCATCCTCGAAGTCGTGGCAGTGCTCGGCACGCCGGTTAGCATCGAACTGATTGCGTCAGCCGACGGCCGATCGTTCGCTGAATCTATTCCTGATATCGAATACCTGATCGATCACGATCTGATCGTTGCGTCCGGCTTAACGGTTGATGCGATCGTCGAGGTCTATCACGATCGTATTCGCGAGGTGGTGCTCAATCAAATCCAGCGCCCCCGTGGTGGCCAACTGCATCACCAAATCGCCCAAGCGTTAGAGGGCCGTGAAGACGCCGACCCAGAACGTTTGATGCACCATTGGCGTGCGGCCGGGCAAACCCGCCGAGCCGTTGACTATGCATTTGCTGCGGCCCGCCGCGCCGCCGATGCTTTAGAATTTCATCGCGCTGTCGAACTTTATCAAACCGCATTAGCGGAACAGTTGCCCGCCGACGTCGAGCGAGCGACCCGCATCGAACTTGCTGAGGTCCTGTTGTTTATCGGCCAGCCTTCAGCCGCCGCCGAAGAATTCATCGTCGCAAGTCGAGGCGCCCTACGGGAACAAGCCATTGACCTTCGTCGACGTGCAGCGTTAGCGCTTTTTAGCGCGACCGAGATCGAACGCAGCGCCG
>JAYWHS010000065.1:0-5974 GCA_043777635.1 Kofleriaceae bacterium
ACTGCGGTCGCTGTCGTTGCCGACGACCAATGCATCTACACACTTCTCGTTGCTCAAGCATCTGCCCAACCTCGAATCACTTGATCTCAAAGACGCAACCGATGAAGATTTTCAACGTGCTGCAAAATTGCAGCACCTGCAATTCTTTCACGCAGTCGCACCCAATGTTAGTGACCAAGGACTCGCGCGGCTGCTCAAGCTACCCTGGCTCATGGGCCTCGATCTCGAGATTGCTGCTGTGTCCGAGATCGGGCTTGGCTACCTTGCACAACTCCAAGTGTTACAACAACTCGAGGTAAGCGGCCGTGCCGTCCAATCACCGCACGCGTTGAAAGTTTTAGAGTCGGTGCCAGCATTGCGACGCCTCCACCTCGACAACTGCATGCTTTCGAACCTGCATGTGGAACAGCTCCGCAAACTCGTGCGATTGCGATCATTGTCGCTGCGTCGCGCAGTGTTTCAACAACCGGGATTGCCGTTTTTGTCGCGGATGACGGAACTTGACACACTGGACCTCGCCTTCTCCAATCAAACTGACGACTGCATTGAAACGCTATCGCGGCTGCCGCATCTAGTATCGCTTTCAGTCGGATGGAGTCCGATTGCACATAACGGGCTGCGTCACTTCGACAAGCTTACAGGCTTGCGTCATCTCGCCGTGAGCGGACCAGCGGCCGGCGAGCCGGAGCGCGTCGAACCTGATATTTCATTTCTATCAAACCATCCCGACATGCGTGAACTTGATCTCGGGACCCTGCGACTTACCGACGAAAATCTCAGCGTGCTAAAAAATCTTCCGCGATTGCGTGCGCTGTCTGTCTTCGGTGCTGAGATCTGCGGCACAGGTTTTGCGGCGTTGTCTTCATCGCCCCAACTTGAAGAACTGTACGCAGCCGGCACCAATGTTGTCGACGATTCTCTTCGCCATCTCGCTGGTCTAACTGCATTGCGGATTTTGTATTTCAAAAGTCGTTCGCTGTCGGATGCCGGTTTGCACCATTTGCACGCACTGGATCAATTGCAATCTCTGCAGCTTCCGGATTGCGATATTACAGATAGCGGTCTTGCAATGATCGCTCAGCATCACCCGATGTTGCAAACCTTGGAGCTCGACGGTTGCCGAAACATTGGGAGCGCAGGTATTGCGTACCTTCAGGGCAACCAGCAACTGCGAGAACTTTGTCTCAGTTTTACAGAAATCGACGATGCGGCAGTTCACTCGCTGGTCGCAAACCAGCGGCTAGAAAAGCTGAAGCTGACAATGACACAAGTGAGCGATGCCTGCGTCGAGGATCTCTTGCGTTTGCCAAACTTGAATTGGCTGGAAATCACTGCCCGCAACGTTACCAAAGTGGGCCTACAACGGCTGGCCCAAAATCAAGCGCTTTACGTCAAGCGATGACAAGCCTTGCGCTGCGCATCGGCCCATCGTTACATTCCTCATACCTTTCCTCGTCCGCGCGTTCGAGCGCGGGAATCACGGTGCCGCGAAGAAAAGACGATCGTCACGCATGTGCTGCAAATTCTAAAAATTAGGCAAAACGGTCGTGAGTGTTAGATTTCTGACACCTGGCAAAATACCAATCTGCGTCAAGCCAACGAGGATTTTTTGCGGTGAAACTGGCGGATCGTGTTACCACAATCGCATGCCGCCGCAGCCTTCATCCACGCCGAGAGTGTCGGTCGTGGTGCGCTCATATAACCGGCCAACTACGCTGCGTGAGCTGCTGGGGTTGTTGTTAGCGCAAGACCACGACAGTTTTGAGATCGTAGTGGTTGAGCAAAGCACGCAGACGAGTGCGGAAGATGCCGCAGCACTGGCCGACTTAGCATGCGATAAACGGTTGCGAATTCTGCATTTCCGGCCGCTCGGCGGGCCCGGCGCGCGCAATGCCGGCGTCCGTGCGTCGCGGGGTGAGTTGTTGGTATTTATCGACGACGATGATTTGCCTGCAAGCCTAGATTGGCTGCGCCTGCACGAAGCCAATTTTGCCGATCCAGCTTGTTTGGGAGTGACCGGGCAGTTTGTCGATGAAGTTGGGCACGAGACATCGTACGTCAACCCAGCCAAAGCGGAACGCAACGTGCTGTCGTTCAACTTTCTTAAGTGGCAACGGGTCTACGCCAAAACCGGCGTGCGTAAGCCAGTGCAAAGTTTAATGGGCGGCAATGCTGCGATCCGTCGCACCACGTTGCAGCGTTTTGGTTTATGGGATGAATGCACGCCGATCGAGGACGAACCGTCGTTGGCCTATCGCATTGCCGAAGGCAAGCAGGCCGATGAGTACGTGTTGTTCGACCCCGGGCCGAAGATGATTCGCCGGCTCAACGCCCCCGGCGGTATGGCCAAACGCGGCCTTTCGGGGCCGGCCTACGGGCGCAAAGTTTTTACCTTTATGCACAACATCATCGGGCATTACTTCCCGGTGCGGTTTGCGTTGCTCTATCCGTTTTATCTGGTTTTTCTTGGTGTGCACTGCACCGAATGGATTGTCAGCGACAGCAAAAAACATACAACCTTGGGCGCGCGAGCACTCGCGGTGATAGGGCTATGGCTGACGCTGCCGCTGATGTGGACGTATTGGCTCGCCGGCTATTGGCTCGCTCGCATCCGGACTGGTGCGCCGGTGCACCGGCCGCAGCTCGAAACCGATCCATCGCCGAGCGCCGCCGCAAGTTTGGACACCGACATGGCTACGGCTATGCGCATCGGCGTTGATCGTGGTTCAGCAGGCACGCGTGCGGCGACCGATTTGGAAACCGTCGGGCCCCGGTAACGCAACTCCGTTGCAGATATTTGAATGCTGAACTTGAAAGAGGCGATATTAGCTGGGTTTAGTTTTTTTGCCGATTTTGCGCACCGATTCGGCCGCTGAGGCTGTGAGTAGCAGGACCAGGCCAACTGCTGCGTACACCAGTGTGGTGGCCCGCCCACCCAACACCATCACGACGCCAACCGACGCTGGTTCGCCGAGCGCAGCGAACAACGCGGCATTGCCGCCTTCGCCGATTCCTAAGCCCATAGGCACGATGGTCGCGACGGTGCCGATCATTTGTCCCGCCGTTGCAACCGCGGCCATGGTGCCGACGCCAGCGATGTGGCCACTAAACGCCAACACGCACCATGCCGAGGTAATCGAGAGTGCGCGCGACAGAAGGATCCATGCGGTTGGATACCAGCGGGCGTAGCGCGGGCCAGATTTGGGCGGACGTAACTGTTTGTCGATCGGCGTTAGTTTTTGCCGCCAGGCTTTGGCGCGGGTCGGCGAAATGATGCGGGTGCTGCGCACGAAGGCCACCAAGGTAACCAGCAAACCCCGGCGAATCACCCATGCCCCAACCAATACGATCAAGGCCGCAGTGCCGCCGCCGACGAACAACGTGATCCGCAGCGTGCGTGGCACATCCAACCAAATGCCACATAGTGGTGCGCCAATGCCGATCGTAGTGAGCTTGACGCCAGCCGATGCCAAGTTGTAACGAATCACCGCAGCGATCGCGCGTTGGCTCGATGTTGCGGTCATTAGCGCGGTGGCTTTGGCAGCTTCGCCGAGGCTGCCAAGCGGGGTCACTGCATTGACCGCGCGGCCGGTAACTTGCGCTCGGACCACAGCCCAGTAGGTGGGGCGTTTGCCGTCGTGGCCCAAAAAGCCTGACAACGCAGCGCTGTCACAGAGCGTGACCACCGCTTCGATTGCTAAAATTACTGCGAAGCCAGGACCGATCGTCGCGAGCTGTTGCCACAGCGTACGTGCGCCGACCAGCCAGACGGTGAGTGTGAGTGCGATGGCTGCAATCGCGATACCGCCGAAGGTGATCCACCTGGTCCAGTTGGGGGCGTTGCTGTCGTGTTGCTCGGGTTCAGTCATGGTTGCTCGTCCGTAGCCCGCATCGCCGGGCTTACATCGCTTGTTTAATCGACCGCAGCGATAGGCGCAAACCGTAACGGAAGGCCAACAGCATAGGTAGCACACTTGCGCTACAAACACTGACAACGCGTGCGGGCCGCGACATCTCCGTGGACAAGTACAGTGCGACCAAGCCGGTCGCCATACCCAAGGCGCTACAGGCAACGGGCCCAGCCGCAGCGCGCAAATACGCTTTAAGCGAAAGTGGCAATTGCCGCAATACCAACCGCATCAGAATGGCGAAAGCCAACGGGTAGCCGATGGCCCACGCAATCGCCACGGATGCCGCACCGTAGCTTTCACCGAAGTAGTGCGCGCCATTGATGAAGCACAACGGCATCGCAATCGCGGCGAAGCCCATGTAGCGCAAAGACAACCCGGGAAAGCCGAGCCCATCGAGCAACGGTGGGCCAACAAAGCCCAGCGCGCGTAAAATACCAACCAAACACAAGATGCGGACACAGGTCGCAGTTAGTTGCAGGCTGTGAGCTGATTGCGCTTTGCCAAACAGCATAACTGCGTCGGGAATAATCAGAAACAGCACAACTAAAAACGGCAACACCGCGATGAGGTTGAGCCGGGTGAATGCTAGAAATTGTTTCACGCGGAGGATCGGATGATGTTTGATGCGGGCAAACGTTGGCAACGCAACATCGGCGACAACGTTGGTAATCGAGCGCACCGGCTCCAAAATAATCTCGTAGGCTAAGCGATAGGCACCGAGCGCCGCTGGCCCAAAGACCATGCCGACAATCGGATAATCGAGGTTGACGTAGGTTTGATACAACAACTGCGTCGCCCCGGAGCGCAGGCCAAACGCCAGGTAGTCGCGAATTTCGGCGTAGCGGAACACCCACTTGGGCAAAAACGGATTGCGCAGTTGCACCAGCACAGCAAACACTGCGGTCCGCACCAACGGGGCCAGCGCAAAACACCAGATCTGCGCGCCGGCAGCTGCGAAAGCCGGTCGAGCTATGGATTCGGCGATGTGCGCAACCATGCGTAGCTTGGCGACTTCATCGAAGCGCATTTGTTTGCGCATCAGTGCCAGCGGAATGGTGTACGCGTTTTGCACCACTAACTTGGCAGCGTACGCCATTAACAAACCGCCGACGATCGGTTGGCCGACCAGTTCAGCGTAGACCGGCGCTAGGCCGAGTAAGCCCAACGCCATGACTGCGGCAATCATGCAGTTGACCCAGAACACCGTCGATATTTTGGCTTCGGTGTGATCGTCCTTTTGAATAATCGCGCTGGCCACGCCAAGGTCGGTCACGGTATCTAGAATGGGGAACAACCACAGCGCCATTCCGGCGATGCCGTAGTGGGTCTCGTTGACGAACAATGCTAGCGTGACCGCAATCGACACCATGTCGGAGATCGAAATCACCGCCTGCGCGACACCTGACCACGCGATGCCGCGATTTACATTGGGTGCGATAGGCGGCGCCGATTCGGACATAACGCCGGACCTACTGCGAGCGCGGCGCGGCGATGCCGTAGTGGGGCATGATTTCGCCGGTGATCGCCATTACCGAGCCGATCGCTTTTTGGCCATCGATCAGCGCACGAATGCGGCGTAGTTGCGCGGCTTTGAGTTCATCTTGCCGTTGCAACACGTCGAAGTTGGTTGATTTGCCGAGGCTGACACGCGCCACTTCGTTTTCAATATTGCGAGTCGCAAGAGCAATCGTGCGTTGTGATAATTCGATGCGGCCGCGGGCCAGCTCGATTTGCCCTAAGCCCAACGCCAGGGCGGACGCTAGTTGCGCGCGTACGTCGGCTGCATTCATGGTGATTTTTTCGCGGCTCGCAGCGACGCTTTGCAGCCGGCCGCGAACATCGCGTTGCGCCAGCGATTGTCGGTAGGTCAAGGTCCCGCCGACCACGATGCCAGGATCGGTGAATATGCCGGTGAATGCGTCGATCGCTTTGGTGCCGGTGCCGGTGGGGCCTAGGGTGAGTGCAGCATCGAGCTGCGGTAAAAGCCCGTTTTGCGCGACTTCGACATCGAGCGCAGTAGCACTTGTTGCATTGGCGAGTCGTGCGAGTTCAGGGCTTTGCGT
>JAYWHS010000066.1:0-5973 GCA_043777635.1 Kofleriaceae bacterium
ACGTTTTCTTCGACGACCTTGCGCAACTCAACGATCGCTGCGTCGCGATCACGCGCAATGAGATGTGCGACGGTGCGCATGTACGTACGACTTTGCCGCGCGGTCCGCCGCAGCATGCGATCGTCTGGGACGTAATACCGACCCAAAAGCAAGCCGATGGCCAATGCGCCCAGCACCGCCAACACCACCAACACCGCCGCGCCCATCTACTGCCCCACTCCATTGTCGCCGGTCCAGCGCGCCATCGCTTGCGCCGCTGCGGGGTTTGGCTTCTCAGGCAAATCTTCGAGGGGCGATGGCGCATCAAATGGCAAATTACGCAGGCGCGCAAGTTCGCGTTCGAGCTTCGCAACCGTAGCTTCAGCTTGTCGCCGCCGCCATACGTAGTACAGACTCCAAGCCAGCAACGCGCCAGCGAAAATCGCTGCGAGCAACCAACCGGCGATCAGCGCAGGCAGCCAGACTTCGCGTGGCCGTTGTCCGAAAACATCGTGCAACCACGGCGGCATAACGATGGCAACCCAGCCGCTATTGGCAACCAAAAACAGGCCCGCTACCACGCCGATACCAATCATGGCCGCGACTGCAACCCAGGTTGTCACCAACCTAAGCCAACGAATCACAGCGGCCATCCGTTTGCATAAAAATATCGTATCACTAGCCAGTGCATGCACGCAAAATCTCACACAAAAAGGCCCTCCCCCCTAACCATCCACCGACTCGTCCAAGCCTGTGGCAGAAGGGCCGGGAATGTACGGGAATGCCCCTTATGATCGCCCCTGGGAGTCTGGTGTTAAACGAGTGAGGAAGTCCAGATGCAAGGCGGAGTGCGAACCGGACCGGAGCATACTCATGTATGTGAGACCGAAAGCGCGGGTGAATTCATCGGCAAAGCCGAGGAAGAGGGCATTAGCCCTGTTGTAGACAACGCCGCAGATGGGCTCCGCAACCGTTTAGCCCCAGGCTCTTAGCTAGTCGCTTTGAGTAAGTAGGTGCGAATCAAGTCATCGATATCGCCATCAAGCACGCCGTCAACATTGGAGATCTTTAGATCGGTGCGATGATCGTTGACCTGTTGATATGGGAACAACACGTACGATCGAATCTGCGAGCCCCACTCAATTTTGAGCCGTGACTTCGCGTCTTCGGCAGCTTTAGCTTCGCGCTTGGCTAATTCAAAATCATACAACCGAGCGCGCAACATCTTGTACGCGGTAGCTTTATTGGAATGCTGCGAGCGTTCGTTTTGGCATTGCACCACGATGCCAGTAGGCATGTGGGTTAACCGCACCGCCGAGTCGGTCTTGTTAACGTGCTGGCCGCCTGCCCCACCTGCACGGTAGGTGTCGACTTTCACGTCTTCTTCATTGATATCTACTTCTATATCGTCATCGATATCCGGCGTCACGGTGACCGCAGCGAACGAAGTCTGGCGGCGAGCGTTGGCGTCAAATGGCGACACCCGGACCAAGCGGTGCACACCCATCTCGGCCTTGAGCAGGCCATAGGCAAAATCGCCGGTCACCGTAAACGTAGCGCCTTTGATGCCGGCTTCTTCGGCTGGAGTTTCGTCGACCACCGTGACTTTCCAACCTTTGCGCTCGCAGTAGCGAATGAGCATGCGCATCAACATTTGCGCCCAATCGGAAGCATCAACGCCGCCAGCGCCAGAGGCGATTGCCACGATTGCGCCATTGCCGTCGAGTTCACCCGAAAGCATGCGGCGAAACTCCAAATCGTCGAGGGCTTTGCGCACCGCTTCTACTTGAGCTTCAGCTTCGGCTGCGGTTTCGGCATCGCCGGCTTCTTCGGCCATATCGAGCAAAAGCTCAGCATCGGCCAACATCCGGACTTGGGTGTCCCACGCACCAACCACGACTTCGAGCTGCTTTTTGGTTTTGAGCGTGCTTTGCGCTTTTTTCTGGTCATCCCAGAAATTGGCATTCGACGAAACCGATTCGAGTTCTTCGATCTTTAAACGTTTGTGGTCGATGTCAAAGTAACCTCCGGAGCTGATCGGTCTTGCCGTTGAGCTCCTTGAGACTTTGCCGAATCATTCGGGTTTCGAGACCTTCAATCGCCATGAGGCAAGACTCATACCTTAGCGAGGCGCAAGTTGACAAGGCCCGGACGCGGTGCAGGCCCAACCCCAAGCGGCAGCGGATACTCACCAGTAAAACATGCCGAACAATAACTTTTGCCGCCGCTGTCGCCTTTGACAGCGGCCATCAAGCCGCCATGCGACAAGTACGCCAGCGAATCGCAAGTTACGTAACGCGCAATTTCTTCGATGGTGTGCGACGCCGCGACCAGTTCAGAACGGGTTGGCGTATCGATGCCATAAAAACACGGATGGGTGGTGGGCGGCGCACTAATGCGCAAATGCACTTCACGGGCCCCTGCGGCGCGCAGCATTTTGACAATTTTGCGCGACGTGGTGCCACGCACCAGCGAATCATCAACCACAATAATGCGCTTGCCATCGACGACCGAGCGCACCGGCGACAACTTGAGCCGAACCCCAAAATGGCGGATCGATTCTTGCGGCTCGATAAACGTGCGGCCGACGTAGTGCGAACGAATGAGACCCATCTCAAACGGAATTTTGGCTTCATTGGCAAAACCAATGGCCGCTGGCACACCGGAATCAGGGACCGCAATCACCACATCGCCTTCGACTGGGCTTTCTTGGGCCAGCCGGCGTCCCATACGTTCACGTGATCGATAGACCGACAGACCGTTGAGCATGCTGTCGGGCCGCGCAAAATACACATGTTCAAACACGCAAAACCGCGACGCTGGCAGCTCTGCGATCCACTCTTGGTGGCGATAGCTGGTCATGCCGCCATCTTTAAAAACCACGATTTCACCAGGCTCAATTTCTCGGATATATTCAGCCTCAATCAACTCGAATGACGCAGTTTCCGACGACAACACGTAACTATCTTTAAGGCGGCCCAGCACCAACGGCCGAAACCCATACGGGTCGCGCGCGCCGATCATCGTGCCATCGGCGGTACACAAAATGATCGAATAAGCGCCTGACACCCGAGTCAGCGCTTCTTGCAACCGACCCAACAAATCAGGCCGCGCCGCTTTGGCCATCAGATGAACGATAACTTCGGTATCACTTGAGGTTTGAAACAGCGAACCCTCGCGCTCTAACTCAGCGCGCAGGTCGAGGGCGTTGACTAGATTGCCATTGTGGGCGATCGCGATCGAGCCCCCGGTGTACTCAAACATCAATGGCTGGGCGTTGCGCAACTCGGAGCTGCCTGCGGTGGAATACCGGACGTGGCCGACCGAGGTTGAACCCGGCAACGTCGCTAATGAGTCGCGATTAAAGGTATCCGACACCAGCCCCATAGCCGCCACCCGACGCATCCGACCGTCGCAAGCCACCAAGCCTGCTGATTCCTGGCCACGATGCTGGAGCGCATGGAGGCCCAAATACGCGATATTCGCCGCTTCATCGTGGCCATGGATGCCAAAGACGCCGCACATGGTCACTGGCTAACACGGCTACGCTGTAGGAATGCGCCGATCTGGCAACAATTTGGCCCCGAACCCTCGGAGCGTCGCCCGACCCGTCCCACGTTGCCATTCGCAGCAAACTTGTCTGTAGCCTCACAATGGCATACCGTATCACTCCTGTGGCACGGATTTTATGGCGCGATGCTCAAGGCGTAGAAGGTCTAGTCGACCTAAGCGCTGGTGAAATCAAGATCGGTCGAGCGACCGATTGCGAGATCCGTACCGATGACGCCATGGTTTCACGCTACCACGCGCGCTTGTTTTGGGGTGGCGGCGGATATGTCCTTGAGGATTTGTCGTCGGCCAACGGTATTTTCTACCAAGAAACCCGCGTTACCAGCCACTTGTTTAAACATGGCGATGCACTGCGTTGCGGTAGCCTTTGGTTGCGTTTCGTCGACCTCGGCGACGAGCCGGCACCGCATTTGGGCCAGCCTGCGGTCGCCCCGCCCCGGCTTACCGGCGGTCAGCCAGTAGTCCAACCGCCACCCGTAACGCCGCCGTTGATGCCACGCCAGAGCGGTTCGATCTCGGTGGCGCCACCGATGTTTGGCATTCCGCTGACCGGCGCGATGACCGATGCCGTGCCAGTTGGCCGGCCGCCAGCACATCCACCGGTCAATACTGGCGAAGCTGACGTCGAAATTCGCGTGCTGCGCCGCCGTATCGAACAACTGCAAACCGAATTGCGCGTGTATCGCACCAATAAATTTTCCGCCGACACCGGCCGTCGCATGGAAGATCTCGAATCAGATTTGTCCATGCTTGAAATCGAGCGCGACCAACTACGACTCAGGTTGGAGCGGGCCGAAGAAACGCTTTCAACCGAAGCCGGCAGCATCAAAGTCCGACGCGCCATCGAAATTGCAGCGATGACGACCGAAACCGCAGCATCCCTGCACGACTTGTTATCGAGTCTACGTATCGAAGTGATGGCGGCCGAAGGCGAATTTGAACAGTACGCACAAGACTTGCCCCGCAGTTCATTCGAGCTGATTCGGCAATCGCTGCGCGAAGCCGCTGGGCATTGCGATAGTGCGCGCGAACAGCTTCGCAAATTACGCGAAATCGCGGATTGAACTCATTTCGCCTGCCGCAACACGTCCGCAATATCTTTGTTACCGGCGGTGTCGTCGATGATCGTCAAGTTCATCGCGCGAATACTCGGTTCATCAAGCACCAGTTCGATGGCCCGCCGCGCGCCGATTAAACCAAGTGACCGCCCTGGCAGTTGCATCGCACATTCACCGACGGCAGCTTTGGTTAACACCCCGCCCATCCAGGCTAGATCGCGACGCATGCGTTCTTCGCTATAACCTTTGGATGGCCCGAGGCCAAACCAAAAAATACGGTTCATCGGCAAGCGTCGGCTGGCCGGCAACATCATCGATTCGCCGGCTGCACCAGTGGCTTTGCGGCTTTGCAACAGCCGTGATAGTCGGCCGCACAAGCGCCAATCTACCAACCCCGCGACACCTCGCAACGGCCGCTCGTCGTCGAACACCGACACACAAAGTGCATCGCGGGATTTGTCATCCCACTTATACAAATCTAGGGGCAGCGACGAAATAGGCATAAAAACGCCGGTTAACTGTCCGCGTTGCGGCCTACGCCTAGCGCAACACGATCAAGCACGCCGTTAACAAACGCCGCCGACTCGGCGGTGCCAAATTGTTTCGCCAACTCCACAGCTTCATTGATCACAACCCGCACTGGGGTTTCGAGAAACGCAGTTAATTCGCAGGTCGCTAGGCGCAAAATATTGCGATCGACGCGCGCCATCCGCTCGATCCGCCAATTCTTCGAGGCCGCAACGATATGGCCATCAATTGCGACGGCGTTGGCTGCGGCAGCAACCACCAGGGCTTCAGCAAAATTGCGTGATTCAAGTTCAAGCGGCGTTAGCTCCGAAGCGAACTCATCAGCGTAACTGGCGACTTGGGCTTTAGGGTCGCGCGTATCGTCGATATCACGCGCATACAGAACCTGGAGCGCGTAAGCGCGACCTTTGTGACGATGACCAGAGGAACTCATAACTAGCGTTTGAGTTTCTTTTTGTCGCCGCCACTACCCGCCAACGCCCGAAATAGATTGGCCATTTCAATTGCAGCCATCGCAGCATCGAAGCCTTTGTTGCCAGCCTTAGCGCCGGCTCGCTCGAACGCTTGCTCCATCGTGTCGGTGGTCAAAACCCCAAACAACACCGGAATCGAGCTTGCGGCTGCGACGCCAGCAATGCCTTTGGCCGCTTCACCTGCAACGTAGTCAAAGTGCGGGGTTGAACCTCGGATAACTGCGCCTAACGCAATAATCGCATCAACACCGCCGCGCGCTGCGACGTGCCGCACCACTTGCGGCAATTCCCATGCACCTGGACAGCGAATGATGGTGATGTGCTCTGAGCTGCCACCGGTGCGTTCAATGGCGTCGACCGCCCCT
>JAYWHS010000067.1:0-1797 GCA_043777635.1 Kofleriaceae bacterium
AAGTCTCCGCGTGTTATGCGAGCAGGTGCCCGCTAGGATGGGGGCTATCTACCTTGACCGGGGTCGGGTGGTCAAGGGTTCCTACCCGGCACGATGCAGTTCCTGGTGAGGCGTCGAAGCTCGCTCGCAATGTATTGTATTTGATGAGCTAATTGCTGCGGCAGATCACCGGGGTAGCTGCTCGCAATGCTGGGTTTGAAGCGTAGAAATTAGTTTGAATCAGTTTGCCGTCGCGCTTTCGCGGTACTTGGCGACAAAGTCATTCACCTTGCGCCACTCTTGGTGCAAGAACTCGGCGCGCGCTTCGAGGTCGCGTGGCACCTGTGCGGCGGGGATGCGCCAAAATTTTACTCGCACCGCCGCGCGGTACAACCCACCATTGACGAAGTCTTTGAGTTGTTCAGTATTTTCGTAACCGGTGTGAGCGCAAATGACGATATCAGCCTCAGGCGCGGCTTCGATCAAGGCGTTGGTGCCGCCTAACCGCAAGGGTAAAACATGGGTAAGCTGTTGGGCGCGGGCTGCGAGTTGCGGATCACGATCGGCGATTTTTTCCATTAGCGCGCGGCGTTTGGCATCGGTAAACCGCGTGCCTTCTGGGAAGATCATCACGGTTTCTTCGGAATGCATGTTGGTAGCTGCAAGGCGAATTGCTGCCAATTCTTTGTCGCTGTTGCCCGAAGCGCGCTTGATAAAAGCTACCGGCAAACGGTGGCCAATTGCGTCGACGATGGCCGCATAGATCAGCTCGGCTTTGAGCACGATACGCAACCGTACACCGTGCGGGTAGGTGATGAGGCCGATCGGTAAAATGGTGTCATTGATGCTGGTGTGGCGGACCAACAACAACGTCGGGCCGTTGCGCAGTAGTTCGGAGCCTTCGACGTGATAGGTGATGCCGTAGATCCAGCTTTGCGCACGCACATTCCAATCGGCCCAATAGCCTTCGCAGCGCATGCTCAAGCGATTGTTACGCGCATAGTTGTGGCCAAAGCCGCTCAGCACCCAGCTGCCAAACAACAAGCCCAGGCCCCAAGTTTGGCCGAAGATAATTAGCCCAATCATGAGGTAGAAGCGAGTCCACAACAGCGGTGTGCCGCGCAGCAGATCTGCGACGATAAGTATCGGCAGAGCAAGCGGCGCGAGGGCCCACCACAGCACGGTGAAAACTATGTGCAGGGGCATGGTGATCATGCGGCGCACCAGTTTGTTGAGCCATGGATCGCGCCTGATGTAAGGCCGCACATCATGATCTGCCAACGCGGTGCGCGCCGCAGTGGACACCACGGCCGACGGTGGCAGCACCGGGACACTGCCGGCAGGCCCGGCTGCGCGGTTGAGGTTGGCGTCCAACATGAGCTAAATTGGTAGTCTATGCGCTCGTTGATGCCAAGTGAAAACGTGCGCGACGTGTAGGTTGATGCCCGCACCAACGCACGCCGTGGCCTATGGTGAATCTAGGCCACACGCTGCGGTATCGATCTCGATGCCAAAGCTGCGCAGTGGCGCGACCACATCGGCGAGCGCAGCTTGCCGTGCAATCGCTGTGTAGTTGCCACTGGTCAATTTACCGAGATGAATCGCGTCGATCGTGCCAGGCTTCGGCTGCCAATACGGTGCCAGCATGTTGAGTTGGGCGGTGGCGACTCGGCCGAGCCGTTGCCGTTCGGTGTCGTCGAATGTTGCCGTATCTTGGTTGCGCCAATCGAGAAACAGCGAACCCAAACGGGCATGGCCGGCTTCTTCACGGACAATTAATTCAAGCGCTGCACGTAGCAGCGGCGCATCTGCTGCTTG
>JAYWHS010000068.1:0-1794 GCA_043777635.1 Kofleriaceae bacterium
CAGCTCGGGCTCACCACCGACGCGGCGTTACGAGCGCGGCAAGCGGTCGCGCTTGAACATGTGAATGAGCGCGTAACCCCGACGGCGTTGGCCCTTTACGCATTGACGTTATTACATGCGGATGATCGCGACGGCGCCCGGCAAGCGGCGAGCTTAGCGGTGGATGCAGCCGTAGATCGCGCAGCGCCAACCGAAGCGGCGGCGGCCGAACTTATTGTTGGGAAAATCGCACTGCTCGACGGCGAGCTTGACCTGGCCCGAGCTGCCTTGCAGCGCTGCCGCAGTGCAGCGCTTGATATCGGCCATGTTCAGTTGGCTGCACTTGCGTTCGCCGAACTGGCAGCCGTTGAAACCGTGGCAGGTCGGCCAGCGGCCGCTGCGGTGTGCTGGCAGTTTTGCGCCACATGTTACCAAAAGGCGTTGGCTCCACAGTGGTATGCGCGTGCCCTCGCGATGCAAGTGCGCAGTCTATTGGCAGCGCAACGTTTTGATCACGCCATGCAAGTGGCCGCGCAAGCACATCAGGCGGCGGCGGCCGTCGACGATGTGGTGTCGGCGGCGATCATCGATTGTGAATTTGCCGACTTTCTGGTCGAGCACCAGGGCATCACCGACGACACCCGTTCGGCGTGTATCATCGCAGTTGAATCGGCAAGCGTCGCTACTCGTGACCCGGCCGAAACGTCGCAGATGCTACTGGTGCTTGCGCGCATGCGGCTCGCTGTGGTGACACCTGAGATCGCCGATGCCCAGCGCCACTGGGATGCTGGTGTTGATGTTGCGCGGCGCTTGCCGGCCGAGCTACGCAGTGATTTGCTGCTGCACGGCGTGTTGCTGCTGCGCTTGTTTGCGCCTAGCTATGGCGGTGCCACGGCACTCTACGCCCATGGCCGGGCCCAGATGTTTCAAACCTGTAGCGCACAGGCTCAAGCTGCCCTGCTTGCAATCGAAGCGAGTGACGATGACGCATGATGGTATGACAGGTTATCTACATCCCACCGAGCATCTTGATGATTGGGCGGCGGTGGTGCAGATGATGTCAGAGCGGTTGGTTGCCATTCGTCGTCGCTCGCCCGACACCGTGGTGCTGACCGAAGCTCAGCGGCAGCGAATTGTCGAATCCGATCCAGCGCTGGTTGCGCACAACCAAGCGCTTCACGCAGCGCGTAAGCGCATTGCCGGGCGTGCCACGTTTGCACGCAAATTTGGCCTCGCCTTGCCGCTTGAGTTGCTGCGCGAGCGCTTTGAATTGTCACAGCAAGACATCGAATTACTTGCGGTACTTGCGACGATTGAACGCGGCGTAGCGTGGAACCCGTACATGAGTGGCGGTGGCGAGCCGCTGCAAGCCGATGTTGCGTTTCTGATCGCGTTGATCGCCGATACCCAAAGTACCGCCGAAGAGTTGCGGCTGCGGTTGGTTACCGATGCACCGTTGGTGGCGCGCGGTTTTGTTGACTTGATTGCAGCCAACGGCTGGGCCAGTGCTCCCCCCCTACTCTACATGCGGGTTCGATTATCTGAACGTATCGCTGCATTTATCGACGGTTCCGCCGAGCCGCCACCGTCGGTGTTGCACAGTATCGCGTGGTTTGCGCCGCGTGATAGTCATCGTGACACGCTGCTGCTGCCTGACGACGCGTTGATTGGGCAGATAACCCGTGGCTTGGCCCGGGTTGATCAAATTGTCAGCGTCCTGGGCGCGCCAGGCGTCGGGCGCAAGTCGTGCGTAGCCCAAGCGGCAGCGCAGTTAAACCGGCCGGTCTTATATGTCGATCTGCACGATGTCGCCGC
>JAYWHS010000069.1:0-1792 GCA_043777635.1 Kofleriaceae bacterium
GGCACATCGTCGGCCGGTTCGTCGGCAAAGCCGACCACACTAGCGTTGCCCGCCGAGGCGTGGGCGCCGACACCTGCCGTCGATGCCATGATTACTAATAATGATGAGGTGAATGGTTCGCCATTAAGTGGCTACGTGTTGCTCGTGAAAAACGGTCACGCTCTCTACAGCCGAGGTGTAGGCAAGGTCAGCCATCGTGGCGCTGAGGTGCCCAACCTCGACACAACGTTTCGAATTGGCTCGGTGACTAAAACATTTACCTCCGCAGCGATCATGTTGCTGGTCCGTGACGGCAAATTGACGCTGAACCAAAAACTTGGCACCTTGCCGTTGAAGGCCCCGGCCCGATTCGCTGATGTAACGATTGCGCAGTTGCTTTCGCATACGTCGGGAATCGCCGATTTTACTGACCGGTCCGACTACGACAGTTTCAAAAACCAAAACTTTTCGTCAGCAAAGCTGCTCGATTTAATTTGGCAGGGCGGTGCCGATTTTTCGCCCGGTGAGAAGTTTCAATACTCCAACAGCGGCTATGTAGTGTTGGGTGTTGTCATCGAAAAGATCACGCATCGGCCGTTTGCTGATTTCTTCAAAACCCGGTTGTTTGGACCCGCAGGGATGACGCGTACTTTCGTTGGTGAAGGCGGCGGCCCGAATATGGCGATAGGCTACATCGCCGACGAGGAAGCCGATGCAATCTCAATGACTGTGCCTCATGCCGCTGGGAGTCTTCGGTCTACGGCGCGTGATCTCTTGGCGTGGCACAAATTGCTGCAGAGTAATTTTTTCACCGAGGCTGAAAAGACGTTGTTGTATACGCCTGTGATGTCGAACTATGGGTTTGGTTGGATGCAAACGGCGCTGGTCGATGGCCGAAATTGCATTGAGCACGGCGGCGGTATCGATGGGTTTTTGACCAGTTTTATGAGGCTGCCAACCGACGACGTGGTGGCAATTGTGCTGAGCAACAACATGGCAAGTGACCCTGCGGTTGTGGCCCGTGGCTTGTTGCTAGCGTATCTTGGCCATCTGCCGGTACTTGTGCCGGTGGTGCAATCAACCGTGTACGATCTTGAAAAGGCTAAACCGCTAGCTGGGGTATATGAACTCACGGCTGAAGCGAAGGCAACGTTGGCTGGCGTGGCGCCCGGCGTCGCGGCATCGATTGCGACCGTAACAGTCTCAGCGTTGCCGGATGGGTTGGGGTTCAAGCCGGTTGGTCAACCAGCGCAGCAACTGCAAGCGTATGCTGACGGTTCGTATCGATTACCTGCGCTACACATAGTTGTGACGTTCAGCCCGCCAGCAAGTGGCGCAGCCGCAGCAGTCGCACCTGCAATCACATTGCAGCAAAATCAAATCACACTTCAATATCAACGAATCTGAAACGTTGCTTGGTGCTATTTGGCTATGTCGACGACGATCGCGGTTGGAAACGGTGGCGGCGGGAATTCGCCAGCGGGTAAGCGCGGCTGCTGCAACCAGCGAATGCAGGCATGGCCAAACACACTGGCGGCAAGTAACGCCAAATAGCCACCGACCAGGCCGTGTTCCACCGAGCTATACGGCCACGACATTAAGCCAAACAGCGGAATGTCGATCACCATCAACGCAATACCGAGGCGCGCAGCGTATTTTTCGTCGCGTTGCAGGGTGCCACCGGCCCACAAAAACATGGCACCGATGAGCGCCGCAATTGCGACAAATAGCGCTGCCCCGCCGTTGCCCTCGTCGCTTAAAATATAGAAGGCAAGGCCAAGCAGCGCAACGCTGCCGACCCACAACAAAATGC
>JAYWHS010000070.1:0-5954 GCA_043777635.1 Kofleriaceae bacterium
ACCGGACGTCGGCCGACCATGATGCAGCCTCCGGGGGTTGGCCGGCGAGAAATTTCACGCGGTGGTTGCAGTTCGATTCGGCCATCGGCAAAGACCCGATACAAACGCAGCATCGTGAGGGTCGCGCTGGTTGCGCCGGCCGCAGGTACACAATTTTCAAACGTCGTAGGTAGATCGAACCAACCTTGGCCGGCCACAATCGGAGTCTTTGCATCGACCCGACAGCCAACGCCAACCTCATCGATCGCCGACCACGCCTGTGCTGCGCTCGCCGTCGTGAGTGGCGCCAGCAAGCGGCGCAGTGCATCGACGGTGGCGACTACCTCGTGCGTTCCACCGCGTGACACCACTGCAAAGCCATAGGCAGCGACGCGATGTTGCGGTGCGTACGTGTGCACCCAACCTTGACCCTTGGCCGGCCCTTCGAAAAACGCTTTAGCGGTGCGGTCCCGTGCTGCACTGGCACTAGCATCTTGGCCCGACGCACCATGGACGTAACCAAGCCGGGCGCCGGCGCCGACCGTCTGCACTTCATCGTCGGTGACCGCAACCGAATAGAAGGCAATTCCATCGATCTGCGAAGTCCACGGCAAGATCGCATAAAAGTCATCGAAGGTTTGGATCTGCTCGCAGCGCAGCGCATCCACGACCGTGGTGGGCGTCGAGCCATTGTTCGGCGTTAGAGGGCCGCTACCGAGATTTGGAGTTGGCGCGCTTTTGCATGCCGCTAGTGATGTCAGCAACAACGCCGGCAATGACTCTTTAAGATTCCGCATATCCAACGATAGCGCGCGAAGTTCAGCGATGCGAATTTTCGCAACAGCCTCGTGCGACGTCCACCTGTTACGCCCGCGAATACTCAACTTCGACCCCATCGCCGACCACGAAGCAAGTGCATTGTTACGTGGGCACGACGGACATGTTTTCGCCCGATGACAAGTAAGTCAAAACCCAATCGGCCCGAATCAAACGCACGCTCGACCCGACCGCGAACTTCATCGAAGAAAATGTCGACGTGAGCGACGACCCGACCTTCCCGGTTGGAAAACCGAATCCTTTGATGTTGGCATGACGTTACTGAGCGCCGTACCGCCGGCGACCACGCAGAGCTTCACATGAACGGTGCGGTTGCGATGACAACCAAGGAAAGCTACCAGCGCGTGGCGTGTTGGAAGTAGTATCGGCAAGCGCGACAACACTACTCTTCAACCAGCTCATCAGCGCTATGTTGCGCGACTGCATTGCGGATGAATTGGTTTTCATAATGCCGGTTGCGTCGGTTTCTTTTTTCCAGCGAGCGTTTGCCGAGTCGTTTATCGACGACGATTTCAGCCAAGTGACCAAGCGCAGCAATACCTTGCACATCTCGCGGAGAATTTCTTCTGGCCATAAGAAAAGTTTAGTACAAGTTCGGTGAAAATGAAGCCAACTTTAACACCGGCGGCGCCTGAAGAAATATTGCAAAATATTTGGCAACAACTTACGCGTGCGACGGTTGATCGCCATCATGAATGGCGGACCCCCGTGCTGGCCACGGTGGGACTTGATGGCACACCGCAAGCGCGTACCGTGGTGCTGCGCCACGCGACGGCGCAGGAACCAACGCTCACGATATTTACCGACCGAAGATCGCCCAAAGTGACTGAACTCTTACGTCAACCAGCAGCGACACTGGTGTTCTGGAGCAAACGGCTCAACTGGCAGTGCCGCATAAGCATGATGGTAAACGTGGTCACCGAAGGCGCCGCAGTGAATGCAGCATGGCAACGCATCGCTACCTCGGCGGGTGCGAAAGACTTTCTCGCCCCGGGCGCCCCGGGCGCGCCAAAAAACCGCAACGCCGGCACACAGGCCGACCAACATTACCTCGCCTTGCTAGTTGGCCGGCCCACATCGATTGATTGGCTACAGCTTGGTAGGCCCATGCATCGGCGAATTAGATTTTACCAAAATGCATGGCAAGAACTGGAAGCCTAGCGCTTCCACGGAATGATTCAGGCCATGGATCGATAACCATCAGTCAGGTACTGAGCCACCCTTGAACGCCGACGGTTTGTCGGTAACTAGCAACGGTTCTTCAGCCGAGCCGGTCAAGCGAACGCGTTGGCCTGGCCCACGACGATACGGATCCGTCGATGCAACGGCGGGGTCGGGTTCGCGAACCCCGATCCCAACCACAGTGATGGCTTCGCCTAGACCCAAAATAGATTCGCGAAAGTGCAGCGCTTTGTTGAAGGCTTCCTCCGTACTGCTGACTCCGTGGCGAGCCAAAAATTCGGTTTCGAGCGCTGACGCCGGATCGAACATGCCTGAAAACTCGTTGGCATCAACGTCGACTAGAAATTTTGTGTCAGTTGGATCAACAAACGCTTGGCCGCTGTCATCAACCAGTGCAAACGGCACTGCAACTTGATCATCAATGATGCGCATCCCCGATGGGGAGATATGGCGCTGATGGCGGTGCTCAACCGTCACCCGATACATCACGCAGGCCCGACCCGACAACGGTGCTCGTAAGATCGCGTCGAGCCGTTGCACCTTTCCAACCAGCCGGCCCAGGGTATTTTCTGGAAGCTCAGCGATGGGCCACCGCTTGGTCTGCTGCATCAACCGGATCCGACGACGCGTCGGGCTCTTGTACCGCTCGACCATACTGCCAACGCCGAACATAATAAACGAAGTCAACGTCGCGCCGATCACCATCCAAAAAGTCATACGCTCCGCTGCCTTCCTCGCCTTCATTATGCGCAAACCGTGCAGCGCTGGCTATCAACGCCGTGCGCGATGTTGCGAAAAGCAACAGCGACGATAAATCTAGCAAGAATGTACCTGCGACACGCAACTCTCGCTTGACTCATGCAGCGGCCAGCGTTAGTGAACCAGGCATGCGGAATCAAGTTGCGCTCGTGGGGTTGGTCGCGGTCCTTACAGGTGCTTGTGTTGCAAGCCCGGACGCCGACGTGGAAACGTCGTCACAATCGGCCACCGCCAATGTGACGGTGGCATTCAAATCTGATTGGACAACCGACGTGCGCGGCACGCTGATGCGTGGCAAGCGCATGTTGATTGAGTACGCTACCGAGCGCGCCACATGTACTGGCACGTTCAATGGTGCACTGGCTTGGTCGGTCACCGCATTTTATCGATGGGATGGTGGCGAAGTTGCGACCACCTATGCTGCTGGTTTCACGTCCGATCCGTCGGCACCACCGGCGGGGATTGATCTCGACCGCAGTGGCCAACTTGAAGTTTGGTTCCAAAACACCAACCGCTGGGGCTGCAACGCCTACGACTCCAATTACGGCCAGAACTACAAGTTCAATGTTGAGGCCGCAATAGCAGGCAACGAACCTAACTGGCTTGGCAACGCCAACTATGCGATTGAACGCGCGACATGTAACGGCGGAGTTTGCCCGGGCGCATGGCGCTCGCTCGACAATGGCTTTACCTACGACACCTGGGCCCGACAACGCGCGGCGCTACGCGTCGCTGGTTTTGAAGTGTGGAAACCAGGCGTCACCGATCTCGACAATCCAAATTTGTGGCAGCAGCTCGATGCGCAAATACACTATCGCTACGTTGGCCAAAGCGCCTTTGTCACCGACTACATCAATTTTGATCAGCGCTGGAGCAACAACGCTCACTACGCCGTAGATCTACGCGCCTTCGATCCATTTGCGTGGCCCAACAGCAGCGCCAACATTCGCACCGTCGCTGATTGCCCTGCCTACACGCTGCGCCGCGACACCAGCAATCAATACGTTGAAGCTGAGCTAGAGTTTTACTTCTCGGTCAACGGTAAAGAACTGCGTGCAGCATCGGGCAATTTCTTCCGTGGCCGCTACCAAGATTATCTTGGCAACTACGCGATCTGCGTGCAGTAGTTTTGAACGCTCACAGTTTTCGCAGAAACACGCTGCGCACGAGGTGATCATTACCTTTACGCAGCACTAAATCAGCGCGCGGCCGGGTCGGCACTATGTTGTCGCGCAGGTTGACGAGATTGATCGTGTCCCAAATTCGCAGGGCGGTGGACCTCGCTTCTTCGTCTGAAAATGCCGCGTACCGATGAAAATACGATTGCGGATCACGAAACGCACCATCGCGCAGGGTAATAAAACGATCGATATACCATTCGCGAATGTCGGTCATCTCGGCATCGACGTAGATAGAAAAATCAAAAAAGTCCGACGGATTAGGGATGCCACGACCATCGCGCGGCGGCCGCCGGGTTTGCAGCACATTGATGCCCTCGACGATCAAGATGTCTGGCTGATCAATGATGGCTTGGCGATCGACCAACACATCGTAGGTCAAATGCGAATACAACGGTGCAGGCACATTGCGCGTGCCGGCTTTGATCTCCGACAAAAAGCGCAACAACGCCGGCCGATCGTACGATTCAGGAAAACCTTTGCGCTGCATCAAGCCTTTCTGCTCAAGCACAGCGTTAGGCCACAAAAAGCCGTCGGTGGTAATCAGATCAACTTTGGGATGGCTCGGCCAACGCGCTAATAAGCGCTGTAAAATCCGCGCACTGGTGCTTTTACCGACAGCCACGCTGCCGGCGATGCCGATGATGTACGGCACTTTGCGATCGGAGACGCGGAGAAACTGGGTGGTCGCGCGAAACAAACCTTGGGTGGCTTCGACATACAAATTAAGCAGACGGGACAGCGGCAAGTACACTGCTTCCACTTCACTCACACTGATGCGGTCGTTGAGGCCGCGCACTTCGTGCAAATCAGCCTCGGTTAGCGTCATGGGCGTATCGGCCCGCAAGGCGGCCCACTCGTCGCGTGCGAACCGCCGAAACGGCGATACTTCTTTGGCTAAATCGCTCATGCGCGGGGCTCGTTGCGCAGTGTAGCCCACGCGGTCGGCCAAGTGTTACGTGGACCGGGAAAAGCTGTGCGACCGATGGCCGCCTCGCCGACGGAGCACCATCCGGGTGGTGGGCGTCGCGGCCCCGGACTGCCAACAAACAAGTGCACCCGAACGTGGGCGAATCGCACGATAGCATCGGCTAAGTGCTTGAATGCATGCCGCAGCACAACGCTGCTTGCGTGGCCCATGCTTTGCAAAATTATCCAGGATGAGGCAAGGGGTTTCTCACTACGGTCGGGTATTTTCGGCGTTGTTACTCACCGTAACTGTCGGCTGCATCACCGCGGATGAGCCACAAACAGCACAGGGCAGCCAAGCGATCGTTGGCGGTGCCGCAGCGCAGATTGCCAGCTTCCCTTGGCAGGTTTCGTTGCAGGGCCAAGGTCAACATTTCTGTGGCGGCTCGATCATCTCACCGACGTGGATCTTAACCGCAGCCCACTGCGTCGCCGAAGGTGCACCCGAAAAAATCGTTGCTGGCATCAGCAAGATTTCGCAATCCGCAAGCGGGCAAACACGTACGGTGAAACGGGTTATTTCGTTTCCCGGCTACGCCAACCCCGACACCGGCAAAGACATCGCGTTGATCGAACTCAACACCCCACTTGCGCTCAACGGCACCACGGTGGCCGCGATCAAAATCCTCAGTGCTGGCAACGCCGCCCTTGCCAACCCCGGCAAGATGGCGACCGTGAGCGGCTGGGGCGCGCTCACCGACGGTGCCACCAGCCTCCCTGATCAATTACAACAAGTAAGTCTGCCGATTATGACGTTGGCCGCAGCCCGAACAAGTTACGGCAACACAATCACCGAAGACCAACTGCCCGCTGGTTACCCGGCTGGTGGTAAAGACTCATGCCAAGGCGATAGTGGCGGCCCATTAGTTGTACCCGACAACAACAATGGCTTTGCATTGGTTGGCGTTGTGAGCTGGGGCAACGGTTGCGCAGTCGCCAACGCGCCGGGCATGTACGCACGGGTCACGTCGTTTGGTTCGTGGATCGATGGCTACGTTGGCACGGGCGGTGACGAACCCCAGCCGACCGTCGACGAAACCCTCGCCGAGG
>JAYWHS010000071.1:0-1790 GCA_043777635.1 Kofleriaceae bacterium
CGTGCGGCTCACCTTGGGCAAGCTCGCGTGCTGCCTTCGATGGGTAACTTTGCCTTGATCGATTGTGGCCGGCCTTCGACACCGTTGTACGAGCAACTGTTACGCAAAGGCGTGATTGTGCGGCCGATGGCGGCGTGGGGCTTGCCCAATTATTTGCGAGTCTCGGTGGCAGCGACGGCCGACATGCCGCGCGTGATCGAGACCCTTGCTAGCGTGTTTGCGTAGTCGGCGCAGCAACGTGATGTTGCTGCAGTTGCGACCGCAGCGCGCGCCAACCGTGGTGAACGTTGTGCGCATTGTTGTGCTACTCGCCATCCTAGCGGTGGTTGTCGCATGCGCTGGCAAACCGGCGCGGCCGCCGACGTGGCCGGTGCCACGGGTAGGGCCGGGGCAGCTGTTGGCGTATGTACCTGCGGGTGCGCAATTGCTGGTTGAAATTGATGTGGCACGGCTGCGCGCCAATCCCGTGGTCGGTGAGTTGGTGCGTCGCTTAGTCGATGCCGAATCTCCCGTGAATCCGGGCGTGCCGTTGCCACCCGGGCTGCCAGCGTCGTTGCAAGGCATCGACGCAATTTTGATTGCCAGTTTTCTCGTTGGTGCCGATGACGCACAAACGCTGACGCTGCTGCAGGTCACCCCGAACCAGCGCGTCGCCGGCGTTGAGGTTGGCGTTGGGGTGATCGCCGTCGGGCCAGAAAATCTGGTTGCGAAAGCCGTGCTACTGGGCAACGCGGCCCGCGGTTCGGCGCCAGTGCATCAGCTGTCCGCTGCATTGTTGGCGGCCCGGCAACGCATTGAGTTACCCGGTACCGACGCTGTTGCGTTGCGCATTACGGCCACGGTTTCGCCAGCGGCTGCAACCACCCTCGGCGTGCCAACCACACTGGCGGTGTGGAGTGATGTTGTCGACGATGCGGCGATTTTACTGAGCTGTCCACGCGCGTCGGTTGATGGGTTCGCACAACGGTTGCGGCAATTGAGTCAACATACGTTGATCCGTTTGCTGGGGCTGGCGCCAAGCTTGGCGCAGCTACGCGTGCAACGTACCGCACCGTGGTCGCGCATCATCATCGTGATCACGCCGGGCCCATTTCGCCGCGCCGCCCAGCGTGCGTTAGCGGCGTTGGGCACCACGGGGCCCGGAAATGGAGCGAACGAGCGAACGCTCGGAGCGGGGCCCGGAAATGGAGCGAACGAGCGAACGCTCGGAGCGGGGCCCACCGACACGGTCGGCACGCCCGTTCAGAACGTGCCACAATCGTCACAAGGAGCTGTGCCATGACATCGTTTTTGGTTGAACCCGCGACCAGCCCGTTGCAAGGCACGTTGGTCGTGCCGGGTGACAAATCTATCGGCCACCGCGCTTTGTTGTTTTCGTTGTTGTGTGAGGAGCCCGTAGTCGTGGTTGGGCTCGGCGATGGTGCCGACAATGGCCGCTCGGCCAAAGCGATCACCGCACTGGGTGCCAAGGTGACCCGTGACAACGGCGAACTGCGCATCGTCGGTACCGGGCTCGACGGCCTGCACGCGCCTCGGGCCCCACTTGATTGTGGCAATTCGGGCACCACGATACGTTTGCTTACCGGCTTGCTGGCTGGGCAACACTTTGAATCGATCCTGTTTGGCGACGAGTCGTTGAGCAAACGACCGATGAAGCGGGTGATTGCGCCGTTGCAGGCCATGGGTGCGCACATCACCGGCGCTGGCGCGACCGAGCTGTCGGCAGGGCAGGCTCCGGTGCTTGGTGCGTCGGTCCAGGGTGATATCGTGCCACCGCTGCGCGTTGGTCC
>JAYWHS010000072.1:0-5943 GCA_043777635.1 Kofleriaceae bacterium
CACCGCTCGCATTTTTTACCATTCCGCCGGCCTGAAGGTGCCGCGAGGCGCTGCCACAGCGCCGCGTGCTTGTCTACATGGGGTCTGTGTAGCGGTTACCAAAAACAAACCCCGGTCGGGATCCTTGCGAAATTCCGCGCCATCAACGTGCCGCGCGACCTGCCAAAAACAAACCCCGGTCGGGATCCTTACGGTAGGGATCCTGAAAACAAACTCCGGTCGGGATCCTTCGGTCGGGATCTTGGGATCTTTATCATCGCTCATCGCATCGGCCAAAAAGGCCGGCATGAATCAGTTACATCTAGGTTAGCAGCTGTACCGACGCTAGTTGCGCGGAGCTCTTCGCACTTCTCAAATGTCGATACGCATTGATACCAATCAGCGTTGTCGAGTCGGTTGCCCATGCAAAGCATGCAGCGGTCTCTTGAGATCTGCAGCGTCCTGACACCAACTTGAAGTTAGAGTTTCGACTTTCTTCCGACTTCATTTTTTTCATGTCCTTTTCACACTCCTGCTGTGTTTGATAGCATGGAGTGTTTGCGAGTTCCGAATCGCCATTTCCTTCAAGAAAAATGTCCCGACAGAACCATTTTTTGGTGAATGGCACTGCCAAAAACATTCTGTCGTTGTTAGCTGTACGATCTTTTTGTTTCTGCAATTCTTCTTGCCGCTTCTGGTTTTCCGCTTCCCGTTTCGCATGTTCTCGCTTTGCAAGTTCCCCTTGCCGGCGATTTTCCGTTTCAAGGTTAATCCGTTCGCGAAGGTTGCAGGCTTCTGGTGTTGTCACTCTGTTCTCGCATGCAATTTGGAGCAACTGCTCAATTGATGCCGCCGTTGGAGGTTCTCCCGCGTTGATGAGTAGATTCGCTTGATGATAACAAGCTGCTTTATCGGCCGGTACGAGTCTGCATCGCACGTTAAGAAGCTGATATTTCTCGGCATCTGTCAGTTTCGACGCCAGAACTTCATCGACGGTAACGGGGGGAGAAAGGACCAAGGGTTCATCGATGTCGGTCTCAATGTCTTTTCGACCCTCGTTAAGGTTGGGCGAATTGACCACGGACAGCGGCGGAGCACTGGTACAAGCGATTAAGCAGTACGCGAATACAAAGCACAGTAGCGCACTCAAATTTATGAGTCTGAGCATTTTGTTTACCTGTACTTAGACGAGAAAGTACCTGAGCAATTTCGGGGTGGTTTCGATCTCCTGAAGCAAGTCGAACATTGCAGACCCCAATCGTTCTTGCGTTGAAAGAATCAACTTCACTTCAGCGTCTTTGGAAAGAACTTTTTTGACTAAGTCTTCTTCCGATTGATTGGTCAACAACAAAAATTCCTCATACGCTGCAAGAATACGAGCCTGACTGTCTCCTTTCTTGCACTCGATAGTTTGGAGCCGTTCAAGTGGGGTCAGCTGTGACATTTTTATGCAGTCTTGCGGCATGACTGTGGCGTTGGTCTCAAAAATGAATAGCAAATATGCTAACGCTGAATAACAAGTCATCAACCTGGAATGGCGCAGCTTGTAATTCTTCAGCTTGCGCTTTGCACGCTCTTTATCCGGCGATGACTTTGTTCGAGCTTCGTAGTTCAAACATAAAGTTCTCCAAAACAAGAGTATGTCATTGGCAAGATATGTCGGCATAAAATTATCGCGATGAGTTTCGAAATCGCGCCAATATGCGCTTACTACATCGGCGATCGCGCGATCATACATGTCGCAACTACCATCGAGGTAGCGGCTTTCCAAAAGGAGCAACAACCGCGCGGTCAATGTGTTTGATGCATCATCTTTAGGCGTGCCGATATTCTCAATTAGTTCCGAAACTTTGTACCGCTCCAGATATTCACCATCTCCAGAAAACTCTGGAAATTTTAGTTTTCTAGCCGTCGATATGATGTCTGCTTTTAGGCAGATTTCATCAAGGCGCCGAAAACTCTCACCGCCGATGATAAACAGATCGACATCGCTATGCTCGCACGCTTCTTGCCGCCCGAACGATCCGGTAACGTAGACACAATAGTCATTTTTGCGACTCGTAGCATACGCAGAATCCCGCAACTCTTTTTGCAGGTTCGCTGTCCGACTCCCTGTAAACTCCTTACGGCGATCAATTTGCGATGTCATGTTGGCCCCTCCCATTCAAAAATATTCGCGAACAATTCCGCCTGCTCCATCGCGTCATCAAGTGCGTTGTGAGTATGAGGAGTGAGTGGCTTCAAACTCTGTGGCATACCAGTCCGATTCGCCATCGAAACAGGGAGATTTGCTTTCACCGCGTATGCTGTTTTTATATCGAAGCAACTTGCGTGGTTGAAAGGTGAGCCTTCACGTGAGTATCGAACGAAGTACCAATACAGCCACGACCAGTCGAAACTCAACGGATACGCAACCAATACCGGCCTAGCGTTTCCGGCAATGCGCCGAATCCACTGAGCCGCTTCTGTCATTGCCTCCGCTGGCGCGATGCCTTCCAGCAATAAACGTTCTCTATCAAGCCCATTCACATTGAGCGCGTCTTGCTGAAACTCTAACGATATTGGACAGAGTTCTCGATAGATATGCTGACTCAGATCGGATCTCTCAAAACGATGTCCATCAAATCGACCAGCAACAACAATTCCAAATGAGAGCAACGAAAAGGGTCCTGGTATTGGACCGTCAGTTTCAATGTCGGCCGAAAAATAGACGTCACTGTTCATTGGCACCAACTGGCCTTGGTTGTCCTCATTGCAATTTCGCTGCGCCAACACCTGAATTCGAAGCTACCAGACTGTGATCTCGCTGTAAATGAATCAGCTTATGTGACCTGCAACCAACGAATGTATCCGGCAGCGGCACGCAGGAAGTTCTTTCAGCGCTCACTTAAGCTTTGCTCTTGGAGCTTTTTGGCCAACATGCTCGCGCTCATAACTGTCCAGAACTTTACAAAGCAAAGAGTCCGTATAGTCGTCTCGATTTTCAGCCTTTCGCATTTTGCCTAACGTGTGATGAAGTTTTTCAGCGGAAACAAGTAGTACCAATTTACGAGGACTTTGATTGTATCCTTCCTGAACTAGCGCACGCTCTTGTTCAGTAAGCTCAACACGGGTTGAGCGCGTAACCATTATCATCAACTGACCGTAGGCGGCATTTAGATATCCCCAGCATTGTCGAAATTCGTCTTGTTTTACATCGTCATAGTTTTTGGCTTCAATGATCAGTTGCTTCACATCGTACTTGGCGATGCGGCGCCAAAATTTTCCACCCTCTACGTTCACTGTACCAACGATATCTCGCCGCTGTAGTTGCCCTGGGTTCGGTCTCCTTGAAATGTTATCGAGACCTTTGGCAAACAAGTAGCTGGTTGCCGAAAAGACCCACTTTTCGAAATCGTCCGCCGCTTCTGACCCTCTTGGAATTTTGCCCAATTCGCTGATAATCGTGCCCAATTTTCTCGTACGCAACTCTTTGATCTGATCCGTGCTTTTTCTAACGCCCTCTGTTTTAGTTGAAGTTTCTTTTTCGTCATTCACCTTTAGTAAAACTTCGTCTGCTGGATCTTCAATCCCTAGCGCCCGCCAATAACATGGATGAATAACGACAACCTGCTTGGTTTCAATCTGTTCGAAGTTTGTATTAGATCCATCATGACAAAACTGAGTAGCGCCCATGGCGTCTCTTATGCCTAAAAATCCTACGCTGTACAGAGCTCTAAACGCCTCTACGCCCGTGTTAAGTAGCGCGAAATCACGGGCAGTGAGTCCAGTTGCTGGTGCACTAACGACTGCGTCAAGCATTCCAATCACGTCAGCGTAGATCCAAAAAGCAGCTCCATTCTTGAACGACGCAGCAAAGGTCGACAACCCCGGAAGTACTTTCTGATACTCGACGCAAAGATCTTGAAACCGAGTTTGCGATATTCTTGTTGCCGTTGTCAAAATATCGGATTCGACAATGGCCGACCTTTTCTCATCACTGGCAATGTGAAACGCACCATTGAGTAATGCAATCACATCTCGCGGTCGATAGAGGGTCAGCTTAAGACACTTTCGAAATCCTTCAAGGCCTTCAAGTTCTCGTTGAGCAAATCGATTCCACACCTTCGTGTCACTTTCGACTTGTATATTGAATGCAGCGCGAATTCGCATTGCAACCAAATTGAGTAACGAGCGCTCATCCCAATGAAGGCGCAGCGCGTTTCCTTCAATATGTCGCGAATAGTCTCCGTCTAACTGTGCCAGAGCCCGGAACATATTGTCACGAATGAACAGTAAGCAGTGAATTCTACTAGCTTCATTGAATTCCGACGCCAATTTCGTCAACCCGCCCAAAATCCCAGTTGCCACTTGATCCGGTACCCATCCTTCATCAAGACCGTCATACAAAAAGATCACTCGCTTGTCATTTTCTTCAAGGCCTTGTTGAACTAACGCGGCCAACTCTCTCGATTGAAAATGATCGGATAAGATCTGTGGAACTTGCGTAGCGACGTGCCCTACGTCAGCCACGCGCCGAGCGATTCGAACTGCTACCAGACTCCGCGCCAGTCCCACAGATTTGAAGATTTGCAGATGTGTTGCCTTGTAGTCGGTGAGTGATCCTCTAAGTTTTCTCGAAACCATCCCATCTTCACGCAATTTGTCGAGTATCTCAGTGAGCACTTGTATTTTCCAGGCATTGCGAGTGATGGCACGTGTGGTCCCGTAATCGCTTGTCAAAGAGGAGAGTTCTCCATGCCATGCCATCGTTTCTGCTTCGTCAGGCTTCGAAGTGAGTAACAAATGTCCTTTCGTTGCTAGCTGTTTCGCAACACGCTGAAAAAGCGCGCTTTTCCCGGTGCCTCGACGTCCAACTACAAATCGAAAATCTCTTGTTGCAAGCAATTCTCGATACGTACTCGATTCATGAAAGGCATCGTTAAGCATACCTAAATCGTTTTCGGCTACCAATTCGCCAAGAATGTTCTTCCGATGAGCCTTAACCTGAGTATTGAAGTTCTCCATCGACATTCCTCGTGGCGTTCTTAGGCAAACGCCCGTTGCAGTTCACTACAACGGGCGTCTCTTGACTCGCCCGAAAACCGGACGCTATGAATCAGCGATCAAGCGGATCGCTTCGCGGTGCTCTCTACGAGCAACCTGACGTGCTGCCGCAATTCGGGCACTTATGACAAGCGCCGTTGCGGACCATCAAGGTGCCGCATTCGTGGCACGGTGGAGCATCGGTCTCTTGCACCCAGGCGCGATCTTTCTCGCCGGCGGCTTCGACAACTGGAATTGCCGAGGCTGCGCCAGGAGCTATATAGGCTTTCACTGGGCCGCTGCCTTCACGCACAGCTGCATCGCCGCTCATCAAAGGAATGCGAGGCAGATCAAGCTGAGCGACGCGGGCGGCAGGATGACGATCAGCGACGGTTGGGCCTTCGACTGGGAAGCGCAGGTTCAACCAGCGGAACAAGTAGTCCATGATGGAGGTGGCGATTGGAATTTCTTGGTTGCCAGTGAAGCCGCTTGGCTCAAAGCGAGTGCCTTTGAACTTCTCGATCAGAACTTGCAACGGGACGCCGTGCTGCAGAGCGAGCGAAATGCTGGTGGCGAAGGAGTCCATGAGGCCAGCGATGACGCTGCCTTCTTTGGCCATGCGCACGAAGATTTCGCCAGGCGAACCATCTTGGTACAAGCCAACGGTCAAGTAGCCTTCGTGGCCGCCGATGCTGAACTTGTGAGTAAAGCTGGCGCGCTCATCTGGCAGTTTGTAGCGGTTGGCGATCGGAGGGCCGGCTGGGCGATGCTTGCGCGCGCGCAGGGCTTCGACGAGCTTGCGCTCTTCTTTTGACAAAGACTCAAGTGGATCGCTAGCACCGAGGGCAGCGACGGCTTCAATGGCGCGGCCGTTGGAGGTGGCTTGCGACATGCTGGTGGACAGCGGTTGGGTGCGCTTGCAACCATCGCGGTACACAG
>JAYWHS010000073.1:0-1788 GCA_043777635.1 Kofleriaceae bacterium
GATATCGCTCACCGTAAGTGAAATGTCATGGTGTACATCGCGAATCGTCTTCGGGCCAACTCGAAACGCGCCGCCATCGGTTGAAAATTCTTCCATCGGTCGAGTCACACCAGCGTCGAGTGCGCTGGCGATCGTGAACACTTTCATGACCGAGCCAATTTCGAACGCATCGGTAACCGCACGATTGCGCGCACCTGATTTGGCATCCGGTGCAGAATTTGGATCAAACGTTGGGTAGTTAGAAATCGCTAACACCCGACCGGTTTTGACATCGAGCACTACCGCCATGCCACTTTTGGCTTTGTTAGACAGCACCGATTTAGCCAATGCCTCATCGGTAATTGACTGAATTGTCCGATCGATTGTGCTGTGGACGTCAGCACCGCCGGTGGGCTTTGCCAAACCTTCAGCAAACGCTGCATGGCCGTGGGCATCGCGCACGGCCGCAACTTCGCTACGCGTGCCCCGCAACAACGTATCCATCGAAAGTTCTAAACCCTCGACACCGCGACCATCAATGTCGGCACGTCCGATAACCGGACCACCGATAAACCGCCCTGGATACCAACGGCGCGGCTCGGAGCTAACTTCAATGCCAGGTAATTTAGCTTTGCGCACCAACGTCGCCATGTCAGCGGGGATATGCCGAGCCAACCATGCAAACTTGTTATCGGCGGCGAGCTTGTCTTCGAGAACCCGGACATCCATTTGCAAAATCGTAGCGAGTTTATCAGCCGTGGCCGTAACATCACGCACCTCGCGTGGGTTGGCCCACACCGAGTCAACATCGGCACTCATCGCTAGCGTCCGACCTTGTGCGTCGAGGATTTGCCCTCGCGGCGGTGGAATGGCCATGGTTTTTTCGTGTTGCCGCATCGCTTGCTCGCGATAGCGGTCACCATCGGAAACTTGCAGGCCCCAGGCTTGATACGTGATGCCAACCAAGCCTAACGATAATACCGCGCCCGTAATATACGCACGCAAGCGGGTTGCACGCGGCATACCCGGCGTCATGTGACGGGTCTGGCCTCGACGGTCTTTGCTCATGGCGTACGGCCTCGTGATGCCGGGGCTGCAGTGCCAACCACAACCGGACCGGGTCGCTGCGACGGAGCGACCGCAGTGGGTTGCAACTCTACAGCTGTAGTCAACGCGCGCTGCACAACCCGGATGCGATCCGGCGGCACTGGAATCATGCCGAGTTGGGTTGCCAACCCACGGATCCGTTCCGGCGCGGACAACATGGCCAGTTCGATATCAAGGCGACGATTACTTTCACGTAATACAGCCACCCGTTGCGATGCGCGCGACAGATGATAGCCGTACCGCAATACCGCGTGACGTCGCCCCACATACATCAACGCTGCCATGGTGATGAACGCGAATGTTGCAATCAAAATCAACACACCGCGATGAGCCTTGGGGGCCCGGTGCGCGGTGGATTTGAGCAATCGGTAGATGCGTGGCAACGGTGTGTTCATGAACGAAGTCCAGGCAAAGTGGCATGGGTGTACATCGGCACGTTTAGAGCGGTGGTACGTGCACAAACCCGCAAGTGAGCGGACCGCGAACGAGGATTAACCGCAATCTCGTCGTCGGCCGCCGTGATGGAACGTTTCGTGATCAGATCACAAACCGCGTGGCCGCGTTCACCTTCTTTTTCAGCATAGATGGCCGGTAACGAGGACGACCAGCTAAGTTCACGAAAGCGCTGTTTCACCAACCGGTCCTCCAAGGAGTGAAAACTGATAATGGCGCACCGACCACCAGGCCGCAGATAGTCAGGAA
>JAYWHS010000074.1:0-1788 GCA_043777635.1 Kofleriaceae bacterium
ACCATTACCATCTGGTCTGCTACGACCCGCACGGCAACGTGTCGAAGTTCGCGCATCATTTTAATCTGTTCGTCGCGCGTAGTTGTAATGCCGCCCACGGCCGCGCTGAGAATTTCTGGGCCAGCGATGGCATGTGCATTGTCGAGCTCGTCACGCGGCAAGACGTGGTCGATAAACTCGCATACACCTTGGCTAATCCGGTGGCGGCCGGCCTCGTCGGTCGTGCGTCAGCATGGTTCGGTGTCAGCAGTTGGCGGGCCATGATCGACGACACTGCCCTTGAAACTGCGCGACCGCGCGTCTTCTATCGCAAGTCTGCACCGGCGCTAGCTTCGGTGCGCATCACTGTCCCGCCCGGCATGGGGCCACGCGCCAAGTTTGTCGCCGACGTCGTCGCCGCTGTGCGCGTCATCGAACATCGATGCGATGTGACCCGGCAGCAACATAAGACGCAGGTCCTCGGCCGCGCCAACGTGTTGAAGCAATCACGCGAAGCTTCGCCAACCACCCGCCATCAAATGTTTGGGTTGCGGCCGCGCGTCGCCTGCCGCAGCCAGTGGGCGCGCATCGCTACGCTGCAACGCAACACCGCGTTCGAGCATGCCCACGCCGCTGCTCGGCAACGTTTGCTGCGCGGCGAGGTCGCCAACTTTCCGCTCGGCACCGTCGCCATGCGCGCTCTCATCGGACCCGTGCGCGAACCAGATGGCCCACCGTTGTTAAACGTGTTTGCGGCGTACGACGACGTTAGTTGAGCTCTCGCCGCACACGTTGCCGTTGTTGTTCCTTGAAAATTTGCCCGCTGCACTCGTCCGCCGCCTCCCCCGCGGCTGTTCGGCGTTTTCGGCTACTGCGCCGCACGAGCATCGTTACTGCTTTACGGCGTACCGACCTAAGTTTTTGGCTCGAAATTCCGCGCCATCAACGTGCCGCGTGAGCTACCAAAAACAAACCCCGGTCGGGATCCTAAGTTTTTGGCTCGACATTCTGTCGCGCCATTGTGCCGCGCCACCTGCCAAAAACAAACCCCGGTCGGGATCTCCCTTGACCGAAGTGTCCCTCGGTCGGGATTTTCTTCAATGCACAGCTTGGTTCAACAGTTCAACACACGCTGCAAGTTGCCTAGGCGTTCTGCGGACCAGTGATTTGCGTACTTGAGCATCGCGTTTTTGGTTTCCATCTGCGCCAACTAGCAAAATCCCAACCGGGGTTTGTTTTTGTAGCCTTCCCCGCAACTTCCAAGGGCAAAAAACAAAACCCGTCGGAATCATTTTTCAACCTACCCGTCGAACTTGCGGCCATTTGCCACTACGTGGGCGGTGCCAGCGCATTGAGTCTTTCCTGCACGCGGCGGCGAAGCAGTTGCATGGTGCCACCTTGGCCTGCCTTGGTTGGTTGCGCTAGTTCGTCGAGCGCAAGGGCAAGTGTTTGGCGTGCGACTTCGTGTTGACCGGCAGCAGCTTGGATCCACGCGATTCTTTGATAGCAGTGCACCATGGGCGGGCAGCAGTAGCCATCAAACCCATTCTCGCTACGCATGCGTTGTACGTAGCTCAGCGCATTGCGCGCGAATTGTTCCGCTTCAGCAAATTGTTTTGCTTCGCAGAACGCATCAGCCAATGTGAAGGCACCTTCATATGCAGCCGCAAGCTGAGCAGATGTGGATAGTAGTTGCACTGCATCGACTAACCCATCGGTGTCAATCGGCTCTCGATTGCGATTTGCAATTTCAGCGCGAAGCACTTCGCATTGAGCACGCCAAACTGATCCGCGCGGCTGCGTGTTCAC
>JAYWHS010000075.1:0-1787 GCA_043777635.1 Kofleriaceae bacterium
CCGCACTGACGTTGACTGTCGGCACCTTGCAGTCGAGCGCCGCTCCGAGTTTGCGCTCGTTCGTTCCATTTCTGAGCGCGCCAACACTGCCAGTAGCGCCGACGTTGGCTGAGTCAGTATTTGCCAAACAGCCAAGCGCGCAGACGTTGATGCAACAGACTCCTGCCAACTGCCGCTTGGCCATCGTGACCGCTCGGTTACCAAACTGACAGGAGCTGTCAGGCTCGCAACGTTGTGAATCGACCGCCGCTAGTCGAGCATCGCTGCCATGCAAACCAAACCTGCCTGGAGCGCCCTAGCGCTTCTATTGAGCGTAGCCTGCGGCGCCTGTGGTGACAGCATCGCTGTTGTCGCCGACGCTACGCCAGCGGATTCTGATTCCGATTCCGGGGAAATCATCAATTACACCACCGGCTGTACAACTGGCCCTGCCCCGAGTGCCACGCCGTACGCCAAACAAGAAGATTTTGGACCGACCGTTAACGGCACGCTGGATGGCTGGATCCCCAACGGCCGTTGGTTCATGACCGGCATCACATTGGGCGGCCGTTCGAGTTTGTTCTTCGCCAAGAACGGCGGCACGTTGATTGTCGATCGCGACGCCGCTGCACCTGGCACCATCGATGCCAATGTTGCATTCCAACGCACGGCGTTTGACGGCAATGGCGTCAATTTCAGCATCTCAATTCGAGTATCGAATCGCCATCCCGATGGCACCCTTCGGCTCGACCGCGCGGTGTGTGACAACGGCAGTTGCCGAGTCTGCGTCGCCCGCTTGGTGCGAGCCGCGTGGCTGCCGGGCGAAACCGAAGGCTCGAAGATCGTCAAGCTCGGCGAGTACCGCGATCCCATGTGGGAGGAGCCAGCTTTCACGTACAACGTACGAGTGTTAGGCAACTACGCCTATGTGGTGCGTGACGACGGCATGTACATCATCGACGTTTCCGATCCAACCAATCCCGTCAAGGTTGGCCATTGGGTCAACGGCTACACCAACGACGTCAAGCTCGTGGTTGCCGGTGCCAAAACCTTTGCGTTGATCGCTGACAATCCAAGCAAGGTTGTCGACGTCACCAATCCGGCTGCGCCCGTCACGGTCGCTCAAATCAACGAATCGGCGCACACCGTATTTACCGAAAACCGCGACGGCAAAGTATATGCGTATTGGGGCAACTACGATGCCACAACGCCAATCTACGACGTCACCAACCCCGCAGTGCCGCAACTGCTTGGCCGGTTCACCACCGATGGCCCGTTCGTTCACGACATGATGGTCGACAACGGCATCGCGTATCTCAATGCGTGGAGCGCCGGCATGTACCGCGTCGATTACACCAACCCGGCGGCTCCGGTGCAAGTCGGCCGAATTATCGACACGCCGACCAACACCAGCCACTCCAGTTGGACCACGGTTGCTGGCGGTCGCAAGATTGCTTTGCACGGCGGCGAAGCAGCCGGCGCGCGTTTGTCGATCATCGATGTTGATCCAGCCTCGCCGCAGTACATGAAAGAAATCGGTGGCTACCAAACTCGCGAGGTCACATCGATTCACAACGTCATGGCGTTCGGTAACCGTGCCTACATCGCCTATTATCACGACGGTGTGCGGGTGCTGGATCTATCTGACCCAACCAACCCGGTGCTTATCGGCTACTTCAATACCTGGAATGCTGATGGCCCAGAATCGAGCAGCGGCGTATTCGATAGTGCGGTCGGCATCGACGTCGATCTCACCAAGCGGCTCATCTACATCGCTGACATTCCGCGCGGCTTGATCATTCTGCAAG
>JAYWHS010000076.1:0-1786 GCA_043777635.1 Kofleriaceae bacterium
CCGCATGTATCTCGGCATCGTTAAAGGCACAATTGTCGCCAGCGTGAAAGCCGAAGGCTTAGCCGGGCAAAAACTGTTACTGGTGCAGCCCGTGGATGAACACCAACAACCCAACGGCGAGCTGCATGCTGCCGTGGATACCGTGCAAGCCGGCGTCGGAGATCTGGTTTATCTGGTTGGCTCGCGCGAAGCAGCGCTTGCACTCACGCCGTTTTTTGTTCCGGTCGATGCCGCTATTGTCGGCATCGTCGACGGTATTGGAGTCGAGTCGTGAGGTTGTGTCGCGTCGTCGCTCCGATGTGGGCAACGGTCAAGCATCCAAAGTATGCGGGCCGCACACTGTTTGTCGTACAACCACTTGATCAAGTCGGCGATGCAGTTGGGCCAAGTTTTGTTGCGATGGACAACGCGCAAGCCGGCATTGGCGATCGGGTTTTGGTGATGACTGAAGGCACCGGGATTCGGCAAATTCTTAAGATCGGCGATCAAGTGCCGATTCGCTCGATGATTATCGGCATTGTCGATGCCGTCGACGTGGCGACGGAATCGAGTAACTAGTGAAAGCTTCGAGATCTATCCGCAACGCGGTGGCGACGATCTCGCGCGACCTGCACGCCCGCGGCTGGGTTGCCAATCATGATGGCAACGTTAGTGTGCGTGATGGGGCCATTTTTGCTGCCACGCCGACCGCCACGTCCAAGCGATTGATTACGGAATCCGACGTCATCGAAGTTGACGCGGCGGGCACCGTGGTCGGCGCAGGCAAAGTCTTCGGCGAAATCGGCTTGCACCTCGCGGTTTATCAGCGACGCCCGGATGTTGGCGCGGTTATCCATGCCCATTCGCCGTATGCCACTGCAATCGCCGCGTCCGGACGCAATGTGATCGATGAGCCGTTCATCGCTGAAGCTGTGGTGTCGCTGGGCGCTCGCATCCCGTTGATCGAATATGCCCAACCCGGTGCGCCGGCGGTTGCCGCCTTGGCACCGTGGTGCGAACAAGTAGATGCCGTTTTACTCGGCAATCATGGCGTAATCACCTGGGGTGCAAATCTTGAACAAGCGCTGATGCGCATGGAACTGGTCGAGCATCTTGCGCGGATCGCCATCAACGCAGCGCCGCTTGGAGGCGTACGCAGTTTGCCTGCAGCGGCGATCGCACCACTGCTCGCAGCGCGTAGCAAAGCTGGGCTCGGCCGGGCGGCCGACCGCGCCGTGCTGTCGTACGAGGCAATTCGAGGCAGTACCAAGCTGGCGGCTGGTGCGCCGGTGGTGGCTTGTGCGCCAGCGCCGCATGCCGCGGTTGCGACGATTAGCCATGGTGGCGCAGGGCGCAGTGGCGCTACCCCGCCGCTGGCAGACTTGATTCGTGAAGAGATTGTGCGCGCGCTGGGTAAGGGGTAGTCGGCGCAGAGCGGGGAGTTTGACGGTGAGGCGAAGGTGCCGGTGTGGTGCGCAGCGCCGTGAGGCGACGTGTTGCAGCGCGCTGCGAGGCGGTGTGAACGGTCGGCTCACGGAGGCTTAGAGCGAGCGAGGTGGAGCCTGCACGACTGCGGTGCTGCTGGCAGCGCGGCCGCGTGGGGCGGTGCTGGCGCGACGTATGCTGCGCCGCCGTCGCGTCGCGGGTAGATCCGTGGAGTGCGTAAAACGGTGGTTCTTGTAATGTGACGTGGCGGTTGAGTCGCTGTACTTGATTTGGCGATAGTTGTTTTTTGATTGTGAAATATCGCTGGGGTGGTGGGCTTGGAGTCACGAGGCGCAGCACTTGTGAAAGCATAGGTCGTGTC
>JAYWHS010000077.1:0-1785 GCA_043777635.1 Kofleriaceae bacterium
ACCTTGCGTGAGTGCACGCTGTAGTTCTGGTTTGATCCTGCCGCGCTGCGCTAGTTCACGATTACCCATGCGACTGCGGTAGCCTTCCAAAATCATCGCGGCCACATCCGCACGTTGCACGCCAGGCGCGGCAGCTACTTTTGCGAGCTCTTGTTTCATCGTGGTGTTCAATACTTTTTCGTCATCGGTATTGACGGTGACTCGCAGTTGCTCGTCGACAAACGTTCCAGCTGGGTGCTCGTTGTTGGTTAGGTTGGAAATTTCCGTATTGGAAGACATGTTCGCCTCGACGTTGCGGCATCATAGTTTTGTGCGCAGATCGTCGGCAATGTGCTGCAGTGATGTCGGGTTGTAGCGCTTTTGCAGCCGAGCCAGCTGGTGCGGTGGCAGGGTGGCTGGCGGATGGCTAAGCATTTCTTGCAACGTGGTTGCGGCACGCAAACTGTCCTCGACAAGCAATGGATATTGCAGTGTAGCTGCAGGCAATTGATGAAATGTTTCGCCTTGCTCGACTACGTCGCCGAAGGTGCGGCGCGCGGTTTCGAGAATGCCGACTAATGTTAGGTACGGAAGCGCTTCAATGTTTTGCGCAGAGCGTGGAATTTCAGGGCGACTAAACCAACGCGTGCCACGTAGCACGCAGAGGTAGTCGTAGAGGGTTTCAATGAAAGGCTGGACTCGGTCACTGTAGGATGTTCCGTGCTCATGCGACGCAAAAGGTCCGATCGGTTCAGCCCGACCGTTCATGAGAAACACCTGCCAACGCAGACCCCAAAATCGTCCGCGTACGCGAGAGCGAAGGCCTTCGAGGGTTATTTCGATGGAGGCAGCAAGGTTGTATCTTTCTGCAACGTTGAGTTTTCTGTAGGGGCAGCGCTCGATTACTTGTCTTGTCTCTAACAAGCCAGCAGTAATCGCATCGGATACAACTTGACCACTGGATCGTCCTTCAATGACAATGCCATTTGTCAACTTCAGTTCATCAATACGTTCGCTCGCATTTGCGTCGATGGCTTGCAGTTGCCGATGAAGCTCGTCGGAAAAATCGTCATCTGAATCAACAAAAAGTTGTATCCACGGCATGGCCTACTTCCCTCCCAGCAAGATTTCAATATCGAAATTCCAAAGAACGATGTCAGTCCGGGTGAGTCCATATTTTGCTAAGATCGCATCGTGTTGTGCCGGGGTGCGGTACGAAGCTTGACCGATATTGTCCGGATTTTCATAGTACTCCATCAAAGGTCCAATCGCGCCACGTGCTCCGCCCTTCACCTCGACGCGATTGATTGCGTGCCCGGATTGGATGATCTCGTTTTTGGCATAGGCAACGGAGTGCGTCTCTGCGATGGCTTCATTGAGCGGCACCCCTTGCCTCTCCAAACTCGCAACCTGACAAAGCGTTTCCATGTTTTGAATGGTGCTCATCTTTACGGTCTTGAGTGATCCTTGATTTACCCCAGCCAACTTCATCAAGCGCATATCTGCGTAGGCAAGCAGTGGCGTGCCTTTCCCATCTGCCAAAGCGGGATTCATTGGTACCCATCGTTCCATATCGGTCGCAAAAAATGCTTCCTCCAGCGCCCATGTCTGTTTCTGTTTATCGAACTTGCGAGCGACACGACCATACTTGCCGTTCGGATCGAAAATCTTTGTCGACAATTCGCCGTCCTGAATTTTGTCCTCGAAACTCCAGCCCTTCGGCGGCACGTTCGGATCAATCGCATCGTAAAGCCCAGGCACCATGGTGTCAACGCGCGCGCCTTTGGCCGCGACCACGCCAGCACC
>JAYWHS010000078.1:0-1785 GCA_043777635.1 Kofleriaceae bacterium
TGAAACAAGACATCAAAATCACTGTCTGTCACGATGCCCAGCGTAGCACGGCGCGCCTACAATTCGTCCGGGGTAAACGCCATGACCTCGCGGATGTGCTGCGCGCCGGTGATGACCATGAGCAAGCGATCGAAGCCTAAGGCAATGCCAGCACTCGGCGGCATGCCTTCGTCGAGCGCCGACAAAAAACGTTGATCGAGTGGGTACTGCGCACGCTGGCGCGCGGCGCGGTTGGCCAAGTCTTGATCAAATCGCTGGCGCTGTTCGGCCGCATCGGTGAGTTCGCCAAACGCATTGGCTAGTTCAATGCCGCCGATGTAGGCTTCGAAGCGCTCGGCAAAACGCACATCGTCGTCGCAGCGCCGAGCCAATGCAGCCAACGGCGCAGGCCAACGCGTTAACAATACCGGACGAGTCAGCAGCGCTAATGCCGGTTCGACGGTCGCTAAAAAGATCGCAAAAAATACGTCATCGTAGGCTGTGGCCGAGCCGCACTCGATACCAGCGGCGACGGCTTTCGCTCGCAACGTCGCACCGGTTTCATCGCCGGTAAGCGTGATGCCAGCATAGGTTTGCAGGGCGTCAACCACCGTCAGCCGTGGCCATGGCAAGGTTACATCGATGGCGCGGCCGTCGACCAACACCGTCGGTGTGCCACGGTGTGCAACCGCGAGATCATGCACCAATGCCTCGGTGTCATGGGCTATCGTTTCGAGCGTGTCCCAACTGCGATACCACTCGATCATGGTGAATTCGCTGCTGTGTTGCGGCCCAGCTTCGTTGGCGCGGAAGCACCGACAGATTTGAAAAAATTTATCAAATCCCGCCACCAACAACCGCTTCATTTGAAATTCCGGCGAGGTGATCAGCCAAGCACCGTCGGCTGCGACCGCATCGAGATGCAGTTCTAAACCCGGCGCTGGCACTCGCAGCGGAGTTTCGATCTCAAGCAGGCCGCGCGCTGCAAAAAACTGCCGGGTTGCAGTTAACAGCTGAGCACGCTCGACCACACGCTGCATCCGCGTGCGTGGCACGCGAAACGTTTCACTGGTCGGCGCTGGGTACGCACCGCGCAGGCCGGACGGCACGTGCGCAAGTTCGTGCCCGGCAGCGTCGAGGGACACTAAATCACCGGGCTGCCAATGTGCTTGAGCGCGGTTCTCCCGATCGGCAGCAAAGGTCCGAATCAGCGCGCGAGTACCATCGATGGCGATTACCCGCCCGCGAATTGCGGACGACGCGGCCGCCAAGGTATCGATCACGGCGTTACTTGTTGACGCGTTCGACGTATTCGAGCGTGCGCGTGTCGATCTTGATCGTGTCGCCAACGCGAATGAACAATGGCACCGAGACTTCTGCGCCGGTTTCAACCGTAGCAGGCTTTTGCACGTTGCCTGAAGTGTCACCACGCACGCCTGGCTCCGACGCCGTGACGTCGAGGAAAACAAACGTTGGCAAGGTTACGTCAACTGGACGCTCGTTGAAGAACAGCACCTGGCATGGCAGGTTGTCCTTCATCAGATTGGCCGCTGCGCCGATCATATCGGTATTGACCGAGACTTGTTCAAAGCTGCTTTGGTCCATGAAAACCAAATCGGTGCCTTCTTTGTACAAGAACTGCATATCGCGTTCTTCAACATTGGCCGGTTCAAGTTTTTCACCCGAGCGGATGTTCATTTCCTTGTGCGAGCCGTTCAAAAGGTTTTTGAACTTAGTGCGGGTAAACGCAGCGCCCTTCCCTGGCTTGACGAACTGAAACTCGACGACCGTCCAGGGGTTGCCGTC
>JAYWHS010000079.1:0-5928 GCA_043777635.1 Kofleriaceae bacterium
TTTGGTGATTGGCTCGTCGAGGGGCCTGGGGCAAACGCTGACAATGTGTCGGGGCCTGCAGCGACACTGGGTGCGCTCGCGATGGCAGCGGCGCGATCACACGTTGGCAGGTTGTCGATCGGCGAGCAAACGTACCGCTTCACCGCCGCTGATGATGTACGGCGGGCCGGATCTCCAGCGCGGGCGTCGGCGTCTTTTACGAAGTGGCCAGAGGGGCGGGTGTTGATCGCCTATCCGGCTGGCGCGACTGCGGCTACGCCAGTGCAGCAACTACAGCGGCCACCTCTGCACGGCGGGTATGCCCAAGTTTTACAGCTCGCATCGATCGAATTTATCGACGCAGATGCGGGCACGGGGCGGTATCGCATCGTGCTCGACATCGACCTTGCGATGGCGCGGTGGACGCCGGATTTTCATGCCAACCTCCAGAATCATCCGTATCAAATTACCCGCCAGATGCGATAGGCGCTCGCTTCATAGATTAGAGTTTCGCTCGCTCGCTCGCTCGCTCGCTCGCTTACGCTGGATAATTTGTGTAACCAGTGTGTTCAGTGACGTAAATAGCCGAATTAGGTAATGCATGCATATTCAACATAGACTTCCGCGCACGTATCTCGCTGCGTGTGCCGCGTTCCTAGTGTTTGGCGCGTTTGGCGGCTGCCAAACCGTCGACGACCGCCCCGCGAAATGGAGTTATTTACACACTGCGGTGATCGCGCCGTCGTGCGCAACCGCAGGGTGTCATTCGGCGCTCACGGCGGCCGCGGGTGTGAACTTGGCCGATCGGAAAGGCGCATTTACCATTTTAACAGGCCGCATTTGTGGTGGGCCACGCCTGCCGCAAGAACCACCCGGCAATTATGTGGTGCCGGGTAGCTCCGAGTTTTCGACGCTGATGTACCAGTTGCAAGGCCAATCCGCGGATGGTCGGCCATTTCGCGACGTGATGCCGCCCGATGTGCAGTTGCCGGATGTGGAAATCGAATTGATCAGGAATTGGATCGATGCAGGTGCCCAATGCGATTAATCGTTTTTGCACTGGCGCTGTGCGCTGGCTTCGCGGTGATGGCGTTATCGGCGGGACGCGCCGCAGCGTATCCACAGTATCAATTGTCGATGGGCGCGGATCGTTGCAGCGCATGTCATTTTTCGCCTGCGGGCGGCGGCTTACTCAATGACTACGGCCGTGAAGAAGCCGGCTCGTCGATTGCGCGTGGCGGCGACGGTCGGTTTGCGCATGGCTTATGGACACCGCCAGAATGGCTGCAACTAGGCGCAGATTTTCGCGGCGCGACTGCGATCAAATATCGCAATCAAGACCGCGAAGTGTTGGCGTTTCCGATGCAAGCGGATCTTTACCTGCGCGCCGGTGGGCCTCGGTTTTCGTTTAACCTAACCGCAGGGCTGCGCGGTGGCGCACGTGATCCTCAACCTGCCTTGGCCGAGCGCATCGCATCGCGTGAGCACTACGTCATGTATCAACGTGAAAGTGGATCCTACGTCCGCGTCGGTCGATTTTTTCCGGTCTACGGCGTGCGCTCGCAAGACCACACCGCCTATGTGCGGCGCTTTATGGGCAGCAATACCCTCGAAGAACCGTACGGCGCGGCCGCTGGCTGGTTTGGTGAATCGTCGGAAGTTCATGTTTCGGCGTTTGTACCGAGGCCGATTGAATTTCTCGGCTCGGGCGTCAAGGCTCGCGGTGTGGCCGTGTATTACGAGCGACGCATGATGGACGATACCGTCGCACTAGCGCCGCAAGCCAAAGTTGCGGTGTCGACGAACGATACCCGGATCTCGGCTGGTCTGGTCGGTAAACGCTGGATGCCCGACGCTGGCTTGATGTTGTTAGGTGAAGTGAACCTGCAGCGCCAATCCTTTGCCGACAGTGCTGGGCCAACCCGCTATCAGTTGTCGAGTTATTTGGGCGCGAGTCGTTTTATCACCCAGGGCGTGATGATCGGCGGCGGGCTGCATCGTTGGCAACCCGATCTGCGATTGCGCTCCGTGCGCGACGCGGCAGAAATCAATGTTCAGTATTTTCCCAACGCGCATCTGGAGCTGCACCTGCTGACGAGGGTCAGTGGTGAAGGCGATCTTGAAAGCCCCGGCGTGTTGTCCCTCTTACAACTGCATTACTTTTTATGACCCAATTTATCCGTTGCGGCAGGCCCGCTACCTTGGTTGCTGCGTTGATGTTGGCGCACGGTGCGGCATGCACCGCCGATGTGCCGACGACGCCGAGCTTTCAACAAGACATCATGCCAATTTTGGCTGCGAATTGTGTGCGCTGTCATAGTTATCCGACGCTGGGCGGTGCACCGGAGTATTTCAGGCTGGATGTTTTTGGTGACGTCGTTGTCCGTGATGGCCGGCCCCGCACCACAGCAGAAGGACCATGTGGGCTCACGCCTCCTGACGCACAAGGTGTGTTGTGCGGCGCTGCATCGCTTGCTGGCTTGTCGGCATCGCGTTCGGCTTCGGACAAACGCCCGATGCCACCACGATTCATGATCGAAGATCATCAAATTGCCACGTTGGATGTCTGGGCGCAGTTGCCGCAACGCGGTGAAGCGCGGCCCGGCAATCATGTGCCAACCGCAACGGTGGTGCAGGCGCCAGCAACCGGGTCGGCATTGCAAATCGAGGTCACTGTCGCCGACGAGGATCGGGATCTAGTGGTCGGAGCACTCTGGGTTGATATCAATGGTGTCGAGCATTTCGTTGCGCCGGTGCGCTCGGGGACCCAGACCATTGAATGGCCGAGTGCTGGATTTGCCGTGGGGACCTACGCTGTCACCGCGCGACTTGACGACGGTGCCATGATGCATGAGCTAGCGGCCGGGCAATTGACGATCGGGGGCATCTAATGCGGGCGTTCATGCTGGTAGTTGCCTCGGCGCTCGTGCTGGTTGGCTGTAAAACCCCCGTGTCACCGGATCCCATCGGCGATTACACAACGTGGAAACGACTCGATGTCACTGGCGTTGCACCGGGCCACAGCGATACCTACCGAATAATTTATATCAACGATGTCGCTGCAAACCCCGATGCAGATTTGCGCCTCGGCTTTCCGTTGGGCTCGGTGATCGTGAAAGAGATTCGCCAAAACAACAACGGCGAACCTGGTGACATCAATTACATCGCCATCATGCGCAAAGTAGAATCGCCAGGGACTGCATTAACCGACGAAGGCGGCTGGTTATTCACGCAAAGCAAAGTGCCCGGTGGCGACGAAACCTATACTAGTTTGTGTTGGAATCGCTGCCATGTGGCAGCGCCGTACAATGGCGCTTGGTACGACTATCGCAAGTGATGGCCATGCAGTTGGGTCAAGCTTGGTCGCGTACGGTTGGCGTTGTCATTGCCGCGCTGAGTTGCACGTTTATTCATTGTGCACACAGTGCGGCGGTAGCGCCGCTGGCGAGCAGCTCGATTCTCGCCGACGTTGATATGGTTCGTATCACGGGCAGCGCATCGATCGCGGGCTCCACGCCGGCCGAGCGAGAAACTGCGTATCACGCATCGCTGGTGACGTCCGGCTCAGATAGTGCGCGTGCCAATCATTGGTTTGACGTCGAAGCTAAAAAGCACACAGTGGTACTTGCTAGTTTTTCAATCGATCGACGGCCGGTAACTCAAGCGCAATTTGCTCAGTTCGTGCAAGCGCGGCATCTACTTGGTCCGGTTATCGGACGCGAGGCATGGCGTGCGCAGGGTTTTCGGCAAAACTACGATACCGAAGTGGTGCGCTTTAACTGGCGCAATGATCAACCGCCGGCGGGCCGCAACGATCATCCGGTGGTGTTGGTGACCTGGGCCGAAGCCGACGAGTTTTGTCGTTGGCGCGGGGCACGCTTGCCGACTGCCGAAGAATATGAAAAGGCGGCGCGCGGCGTCGACGGTAGCGTGTATCCCTGGGGTGCCGACTTCGCAGCTGATCGGCTCAACAGTGGGGTCGCTGGGCCTGGCGATACCGTACCCGTCGGCAGTTTTTCCGACGGTGCCAGCCCTTATGGCGTGCTCGATTTGGCTGGTAACATTTTTCATTGGACCAGCACCCCGTGGCCTGGCCGCGCCACCAACATGACCGTGAAAGGCTCAGCCTGGGATGATTTCGCCGGCCTCGGTCGTGGCGCAGCCTTGCATAGTCGACCACGCATCGCACGCCATGTCTTGGTTGGCTTTCGCTGCGCGAGGTAGTCGGTCGCGCGATATCCTGCGGCGATTGTTCGATGCTACCGTCGCTGTACTTATGGTCGCCGCATCAAGTTTGGCATTTGCAACGTCGGCAAAACTGGAGCAATGGCTCAAAAAAAATCATGCCAGTGAAACCGAGCTGTGGGTGCGGATCTATAAAAAAGGTTCTGGCACACCGTCGGTGGATTGGAATGATTGTGCGGTGGCCGCGCTGGCCTGGGGCTGGATCGACGGTCAAAAAAAATCGCTCGATGAAACTGCGTTTTTGCAACGATTGACGCCACGCCGGCCACGTTCGAACTGGTCGCAGAAAAACTGCGCGCACGCCGAGCGGCTGATCGCCGAAGGGCGCATGCAGCCGGCGGGGTTGGCCCACGTTGAAGCAGCGCGCGCCGATGGCCGCTGGGCCCAGGCGTATGCAGGCTCGGCCACGATGGTTATCCCCGACGATTTTCTTGCGGCGATGCAAAAGAATGCGGCTGCGAAACGTTTGTTCGAAAAGCTCGACCGACGCAATTTGTTTTCAATCTATCACCGGCTTACCACCGCCAAACGCGAAGCAACGCGGACCAAGCGGATCGCCGACATCGTGGCTCAGTTGGCGCGCGGTGACGTCTTTCACGAGTGATGCATGGCAAAGTGCGATGGGTTGCGCGATGATGCGCCATGGTTTCGGCGCGGCCACCGTTGAACTCGCAGCGGCAAGTGATCAGCCGAGGCGAAGTGTATTGGATCGAGCCGGCATCAACGGCCGCCGCCGTAGACAACGATGGCATCGCACGCCCGGCCTCCGTCGAACACGCGCATCCACATGTGGTGGTGTCCGACGATGTGTTCAATCATTCGCGGATCACAACGGTGGTGGTATGTGCGCTCACTACCAATCTGCAACGCGGCAAAGAGGCGGGCAACGTCTTGCTCGATGATGGCGAAGGCGATTTGCCAAAGCGCAGCGTAGTGGTTGTGTCGCAAATTTCTTCGGTAGCCAAGTCTGAACTCGGCGCGTTCATTGGCACGCTGGCCGCGTCGCGCGTCGACGAAATCGTTGCGGGCTTGGGTTTTTTGCAGCGTTCGTTCTTCGACCGCAGCCGCCACTAACGCGTCGATTGGCTCGCGCATGCGGGTGGCGGCAGCGCTAATTTTCGTGGCTAGAACGCAATCTCTTGACGAAACGCATGGTTAGGTTGATGATAGTATCGGATTATCCGATACCTCAGATTATGTTACCTCGCCCAACCATTGAAGCCTTCGACCGCCACCTGCTTGGGCTCGGCCTGCACTTTGACGGCGTGGTTATCGGTGGCTCAGCACTGGCACTAATGGGCCTTATTCAGCGACCAACTCGCGATTTCGATATTCTCGTTCCCGAACTTCCACAGGTAATCGTCGTTGCTGCGCGCGACTTCGCGAAAGCACAGCGCACTATCGGTGTCGATCTACTTGATGACTGGCTTAACAACGGTCCGTCTCAGCTTACAGCCGTGTTGCCCGTCGGTTGGCGTGATCGGCTACAGCGTGTTTTCGAGGGACAGGTTCTTGTGCTGAACACGCTGGGGCGGCCTGACCTACTCAAGAGCAAGTTGTTTGCACTTTGCGATCGTGGCATCGATATGTCTGACTGTGTTGCGTTAGCACCAAGTGCGGCGGATCTCGCAGAGTGCATGCCGTGGCTTGAAGTGCAGGATGGCAATGAACTTTGGCCCGCGCATGTGTGTGCGACAATTGCAG
>JAYWHS010000080.1:0-1782 GCA_043777635.1 Kofleriaceae bacterium
GGGTTTGCGGTGCTGCCAGTGATCGCTGAGGCCGCGCAGCGCGCTGCGGCTGCGCGTGGGTTAACCGCGCCCGCGCATCTTCGGCATGCGTTGTTGATCGCACATCGTACGTTGAGCCAGCCGATGTTGTTGCAGGCAGCGTCGGCTGACGCTTCGTCGTCGTTGAGCCAAGCCGCCGACCTTGCAGCCGAGGTTGAATTTTGGTTTCCTGCCGGTGCGCACCGGTTTGTCCGTGGCGCGATGGATGCCGTGGTGAGCTGGGACGGCGAAACCGTCTGGATTGTCGATTACAAAACCGACATGCTAGCGGATGATGCGCCGCTGGCCGACGACGACGTCGGTACGGCAATCGCTGCAAGTGCGACTCGACGTGCGGCCGCGCACGCCAAAGTGGAACAAAAGTATGCGTTGCAAGCTGCGGTATACAGCGCTGCGGTGGCACGGATGTTGACGCCGACGCAGCGTATCGGTGGCGTACTATTTTGTTTTGTACGCTACGGTGTCGTGGTTCCGATCGAACTGACAAATGATGCGTTGGCCGCTGCGCAGCGTCGGTGGGAGGCTCATTCGTGAAACGTATTCGCTTGCATCCACATGGTGCCGTGCGCGCTGCGTTGACAACGCCACGGGGCGGCAACGAGGATATTTTCCGGCAACTCAGCGCTAGCGCTGCGACGTGCGACTTGGGCGAGCAAGAGCTGTACCTGGCCGAAGAACTGATTTCGATGTACCCGTTCGTGGCACAAGGCGATGCACATCGCACTGCCTTGGCCATGTTGGTGCTAGCGATTATGGTGTCGGAACGTCAAGGTTCGACATGCATTCCACTCGACCGACTCAGCCCCGTGATCAAAGAGTTTGTTGCAACTACGGGGCTGGAGCTGTCAACGCGCGAACTACATCGTGCATTGGAATACATTACCGCTGGTCATTTTGGCTCGATGATTGGCGTTGGCGCCGAGCGGCAACCGTTGGTGATTGATCGCAACGCCTTGTACACCGAGCGGGCAAGGTGGCTCGAAGTCCGGGTTGCACAAGGCCTGCGCGCGCGACTTGTTGGCCAGCAACGCACGGTGGATCCTCACGCTATCGACACAGCCTTAGCTGATGTACTGGGACGTGCCGCCGGCCCAGCGCTGTCGGATGAACAAGCGGCTGCCGTTCGCGCTGCGGCCACCGGTGCGTTAACGATTATTACTGGTGGCCCTGGCACCGGCAAAACTGCGGTGGCTGCAACCGTGGTTCGGGTGTTGGCGCAACTCGATGCGCGGCCGATCGCGTTGGCTGCACCGACGGGTAAAGCTGCGCAACGGTTAGGTGAAGTGATCGCCGCACAACTTGGCCGCATCGCTGCACCCAATGCTGTCGAGCAAGCGTTGTTCGCTAACCCGCCCGCGGCTACCACATTGCATCGTTTGTTGACGTTCAAACCTGGGCAACAGCGCGCTGCAACGCGTGCGTCGCTGCCGCTGGGCGCGCTGATTATCGACGAGAGTTCGATGATTGACCTCGAATTGATGGCGGCGGTGCTTGATGCCTTAGCGCCTGATACAGCATTGATTTTGCTGGGCGATTCGCATCAATTGCCAGCGGTCAATGCCGGACAAATTATGGCCGATGTATCGGGGCTGGCGGCTAGCAATGAACCTGGCCTTGCAGCCCGAGTGGCGACGCTGACCCACAGCTTTCGGATGGATGTCCGAGATCCGGACGGTGCCGCAGTGTTGCAAGCGGCGCAGGCGATTGATGCGGGTGATATCAAAGGTGTGTTGGATGCGAAGC
>JAYWHS010000081.1:0-1781 GCA_043777635.1 Kofleriaceae bacterium
TTCGACGACCCGGCTTGAAAATAACGAGTAATTGCGGTGTTATGCCCATCCGGTTCACAGCCCCATGTCCAACCCTCTTTCATCCTTCGCAGACAAACAGCGGCGCTTAGCGACGATGATTGCAATCGTTTTAACGCTTGGGTGTTTGGCGGTCGTTGGCCTAGGGCTGCTACAAGTCGGCAATCGCATCCCGTCACCGATGGGCATGTCGGTCGCGGCCGCAGGCAATGCGCTCATCGCCTGGCTTTGTTTTCGCCAGGTCCGCGGCGCTGCGCAATTACTGCCTTGGTGGTGCGCGGTATTTGTTCCTTTCATCATCGTTGAACCGAGCATCACCGTCGCGGCCGATACCTCCACGATTGCAGTGATGATTATCGCGTTTGGGTTATCGGGCCCCAAAACGTTGATCACCCTGAGTTTCGTGCCGCTGGCTATTCTGATTCTACGCAACCCTCATCCGCTCCAATCGCCGTATTTGGATAGCGGCGTTTTCATCGTCACGTTGATTTTCGCAGCGCTGCTGGTGACCATGCAGCGCACGTTTTTGGCGGCACAACGCAGTGCCATGCAAACCGAGCAAATCACTGCTGCAATCGCGGCTGCCAGCGACGATATCGTGGTGATGAGGGAGCCCATCGCGAATGGCCAAGCCACGGTTCGTTTTGTCAGCGCCTCGGCGAAACGACTATTAGGTTACAACAGCAACAAAATGCTGAATCGAACGATCTCGATTCCCCAATTATTGCACAGCGATGACGTCGACGAATTTTTGCAATGCGAGCAGGAACTACTCGTGGGCGACGCCAAAGCGGTGCGCTCTGAAGTTCGACTACGGCATCGCGAGGGCCATTGGCGATGGTTCGAATCGCGCAGCGTGCAACAGGTCGATCGTCAAGGCAAACGTCTCATCGTGAGTGCGCTGCGTGACATCACGGCAGAGCGCGAGCTGCGTGAGCAACATACCTGCGAAATGGAATACCAAGCGCAGCACGACGCGCTAACAAATCTGCCCAACCGCTGGCGCTTGACGCGAGACCTGGCCGAAGCTGTGGGCGGCGAACGTCGCATAGCGTTGCTATTTTGCGACGTTGACTCGTTCAAGCACGTCAACGACAGCCTCGGGCATGATGTCGGTGACGAATTGTTGTGCGGCGTCGCGGATCGCTTGCGCTCGGTCACCACGCCAACGTGTCGATTGTATCGATTCGGAGGCGATGAGTTCGTATTTTTGATGCGCGATGATGATGCTAGCAACCAGGCCGCGCATCGCATTGCCGCAGCCGTGATTGCGACCACCCAAGAGGCTCTCGACATCGGGCAAAATCGAGTCGTATTAACCATGAGCGTCGGCATCGCTGTTGCCGATCCCGGCGAAGCCGCCGCCGATTTAGTGCGCAACGCCGACTTGGCGATGTACGCCGCTAAAACCAGCGGCAAAAATCAATTTCATGTTTTTGATGAAGCCATGAAACGCAAAGTGCAGCGTCGGCATATGGTGGAGCAAGCGCTACGTGGGGCCCTCGCGGCGGGCGAGTTGAGCTTGCTCTATCAACCCAAAATCAGCATCCGGCCGGAACGCTGTGTCGGCTTTGAAGCACTGTTACGCTGGGACAGCGCTACGCTTGGTAAAGTTGCTCCCGGCGAATTCATCCCTATCGCCGAGGAGACCGGCCTCATCATTGAGCTTGGGCATTTTGCCCTACGCACAGCGTGCATCGAGATGGCCAGCCAAACGCCGGAAGATGCAGTTTCGGTGTCTGTCAATGTGTCGATTGGTCAAC
>JAYWHS010000082.1:0-1781 GCA_043777635.1 Kofleriaceae bacterium
TCAAGCCGCGTGAATGGCAAAGCGCGAGGAAGGCGCATACCCGTCGTTATGTGCCTGATGCGCAACGCCGCCAGTCGCGATGGATCGGCACAAAGAAGGGTCCGTAATTTATGCACAAGTCCTTACACCAAACCGTCTTTAGCGCGACCGACCAAGGCGCGTAACGCTCCAGGTACAGCCTCCTCTACTGAAACGATGCGGACTCCGAAGCCAGTTGGATATTGTTCACTTTCGACGCTGCCGGCTTCGACCACGCGAACCACCACGACTTTACAGCGCACGAACCGATCAAAATCGTACAGCTCAAGCTGCAACGTTGATCCAACCTTAAACGGATAGGCATGAGCCACGCGAGTGTACAAAAACAAGCCATGCTCAGAAAGATCACGCGTGCGAAATACCAACTCCTGGCCATCGTCACCGGAAATTTTTACAAACGCATCAACTTGGACACGCTCGGCACTACGGTCATGAATGGGGCCCGACATACTGCGTTGGTACGCCAAAACGCTACGGCGGTGCACCGCTACAAGCCAAAAACTGGGTGTCCCCACCCGTGGATCCCCTGGTTTTTCGTCGTCGCACGGGTAGCCTACGAATGATTGGCCAAAACAGTTTTTCATCAGCTACGTGACCGTGTTAATACCCAGGTACTTCGTGCCACGTAGGCACGCTGCTAGGAAGCCCCGCACCGATGGACGTACGCTGCGAAAAGTGCCACACCGAGTACGAACTTGACGAATCCCGGCTCAAGCCAACGGGCGTCACAGTCAAGTGCACCAATTGCGGGCACATGTTCAAAATCCGCAAAAAAGGCTCGACCAATCTCGGGCCAATGGCGCCTAACCCGATGTCCGTGGTTGCCGCGTTGCCACGCGCTAAGCCAAGCACCTTGCCTCCACCGTCGCCTACGAGTGCAGTCCGCCCAGGCCCAAGCGCAACTCGGCCTAGCCGCGAATCCGCACAGGTCACCAACGTCGAAGCGCGGACCTGGTTGCTGCGTCTTGAAAACGGCGAATCACGCTCGTGCAAAGAGCTTGCGATGCTTCAGCAGTGGATTCTTGCTGGTACAGTGACCCGCGAATCGTTGATCTCACGCAACGGCAAAACCTGGAAACGCTTGGGTGATATCGCTGAGCTTGGGTCGTACTTCGCTAGTTCCGATGACGCCAAAGCCTCGCGGAGCCGCGGCGCTGGACCAGCAACCCTCATCGGCGTAGGCAGCAGCAGCGGCGCCGGCGCACAAACCACTGAAGTCGATCTTTCGGCGTACGCCAGCGCTGCCACCGGTGGCACCAAGCTCCCATTACCAGGGGACCTCGCCCGTCATAACTACGGCGACGACCAACCCATCATCGAATCCGAGCAGGAAGATCAAGATTTGATCGCCACTGCCGAGCGTCCAAGTCCTGCGTTTTCAACGCCACCACCATTGCCATCACCGCGCGTTACCGCAGCGCCACCAGTTACGCCGGTGGCCGTGGTGCGTGAAACCACCGAGCGCAATCCATCGCCGCCAGCACCCGGCCGAACCGGACCTGCGCGCCGCCCGACAACCCAACCGCCGCCGCCGCCAGGTGCCGTGTTGGCTATGACCGCCGGGGTCAGCGCTGAAAAATCTAGTGGTTATACCGGCACGCCAAAAGGCCAAGAGACGGCTGGCTTTTCCGGCAAAGTGGGTGCCATTTCAAACGAACCGGCATTCACCAATGCCCCCAACTCTGGGCGGGTCCAACGCACTAGCTCGGGCAGCTCGGGTCCATCGGCCGGCGCCAGTTTTG
>JAYWHS010000083.1:0-1779 GCA_043777635.1 Kofleriaceae bacterium
TCATGCTCGACGACGCGCAGTGGCAAGCGCTACGGCAGCAGTTCGAACTGCTCCACAGCAAACAAGCGCACAGCCCCTGGACCGAATCGCTGGTAAAAAGATTTCCTTGGGCGACGCATCCAGCCGTCAGTTCACCGGTAAGGAAAGCGGCGGAACATTGTATCGCGCTATTACAAGCAACGCTTGACGCCAACACTTCGCTCACTGCAGCCCACGTTAGATTGCCACATTCAGTTGATCAAACTTTCGAAGACGAACTTTGGTTTCTTGCTGACCCCGCTGTGCCAGCTGCACTTCGACGAGGCCTGTTGGCGCATCGACGAGCCATGATAGCGTTTTTGGCAACGCAGCCGCCGTCTCATAGTGGCACCTTGATGTCGACGTCGGATTTTAAGCAGGTACGTAGCTTGATTGATGCTTGCAATGGGTGGTTGACCGATTACTTACGCGTGCTCGCAAATATGCCCGAGGCAAATGTTACGCAGGTCGCGGCTTCACAGGAACATGTCGCCGAGACTAACAATAACGATGATGTTTTTGTAGCTGCGCTTGCTCGCCGAGACGTTGGTGGAACTCCCTCGCAAACCTAGCCCGCGCGATCGCATCGAAATTGCGATACCCGGTAAACGTCCGCATCCAGCGATTGTACTTCGAGTAAACGAAGCGCAGTCGTTTATGGTTGTTGCGACCGGCACCTCAGCGGGCAGTCCCGACGACGAGGCACCGATTTTGGTCGTAGACAAGCAACCGTTACTCAGTCAGTTGCAGCTGAACGCAGCGAAAACCACGATGTTCTTCCCTGCATTTATCCACGTGATGCAGTGGAACGGCAACGTGTACGAAGTACGGGGTAAGTGTCCGCCTGGTGCGTTCGACAAACTGATGCGCGGCCTCGATGCTGTGGTGGCTGAAGTTCGAGCGGGACGTCGCAAATTATCAACTATTCCGGTGGTCGCGCCTGCGCTCAACGCAGTGTTTCTCGCGGACGGACCGGAAACTCGGTAGAACACACAGCCCGTGATCAATAAGCAATCGTACGGTTTGCATAGAAAATCCCAACCCCGAAAAAAGAAAGACCCGCCGAAGTGTGCATGCTCGAAAGCAGAGGCCCGGCGGGTTTGATGAAGTAGCCGTAAGGCATTCGCTTCCGAGGTGCAAGTCCCGGTCCGATTCGGCTCCGCCACCATAGCCCTGAGAACTGTTGATCGATTGGCGGGCAGTTCGACGATAGAAATTCTGCGATTGGTCCATGGCGATTCAACGTTACAGACCAGCCCCAATTTTGAAAGATCTCGACCGAGGGTTAAGTTCACCCACAGTGATAGAACAACAGGTTCGGGAATGAACTGTGGGCCAGGCGGCGAGTTCGTCGACACACCGATATTGGCGCGCGCCAGCTCATTTACTTTGGCAACTACCAAATACCGGAGCGTTCGCAGCGATGGCTACGCTGCTGTTTCTTCGGTCCCCAAATCAATCTATCGTTACTTCCACCTTAACTAATTAACGCCGAAAAAATCAAAGGCCACCCGAAGGCGACCGTTGCACTGCCGGACGAGCCGACAGGAAGTATGTTGTTAAGGTAGGGAGCGACGATCGTTGGGTCAAATACAAACTACAAAAAATGTATCTAGTTACTGAACTCGGTTTGGGTGGGCAAGTGCACCAAGCCGGTTTGTAACAAAAGTTATGTTTACACAATAAATTTTGTTGTTCGATCTTGGCTAGGCAATTGCCTTGGGGTTGCGACGTGATTGGTAGTTGGCCTGCCAGTTGCAA
>JAYWHS010000084.1:0-1776 GCA_043777635.1 Kofleriaceae bacterium
TGTTAGTAGTACTTCAAGTTACATAGTATTAACTTTAACGTCGATTAACGACCTTAACTCCAGGGGACTAACCATGAGCCTACGTAAGAATTTATCATTTCTACTTCTATCCGCGGCGTTGCCGCTTGTTGCCTGCGGTGGCGACGGTGACACCAAACAACCAGTGCCAGAAGGCACCAAATACACCTATGTCGTCGCAACTGCGACGGTACCAGCGTCGGCCGCTCAAGCCACCAAAGATTTCGGCATCGACCTCGACAACGACGGCCGCAAAGACAACGCACTCGGCTCGGTGCTTGCAACCCTCAAAGGCCAAGGCCTTGATGTGCAACCAACGCTGACCGACGCTGTGCAAAGTGGCTCGATCGTGTTGTTGGCAGAATTCCAAACCAAATCCTTTACTGCGGCGTCAGCGTCGGGTTTGCGGATTTTTTTGGGCGACAACATGATGATCACACCGCCTGCCTGCACGGATCCATTGATGATTGCGACCTGCGGCAAGCACCTGACCGGCACTGGCGCATTTAAGATTTCGGCCAGCTCACCAACTGACGCTTTGGTCTCTGGGCCAATCGTCGGCGGCACATTCAAAGGCGGCCCAGGCACCATCAGCCTGCAAATCTCGTTGACCGCTGGCCAAGCCCCGCTGCAACTTGACTTGCTCGGCGCTCGCGCTGAACTCTCAGGCATCACCGACACCGGCGTGACCAAAGGCATCGTTGCCGGAGCCATCTCCAAGTCGGACCTCGACAACAAAATCCTGCCAGCCATCAAAGGCCAACTCGACACCCTGGTGGCCGCCTGTACCGGCACACCAAAAACTCCACCTGCATGTGGTTGCATGAGCGGCAGCAGCGGCGCGCAAATCTTGGCGCTGTTTGACACCACCCCGGCCGATTGCTCGGTAACCCTCGAAGAAATCAAGAACAACAGCATCATCAAGACGCTGCTGGCCCCAGACGTTGTCATTGATGGCGTCGACGCTTTGTCGCTTGGCATCGGTGTGACCGCAGTCAAAGGCACGTTCGCTCCGTAATCAGTCGTAGCCTCGCGCCGCTGCAATTGCTAGGCGCATGGTCGGAACGCTCGCATCTTTACGGTGTGAGCGTTTTTCGTTTCGGTCGAGGATGTGCATCGCCGTCGCTGCGATGGTTGTGCCACAAACGCACGAAGCCGGCGATCGCCGACGCCATACTCGGTAGGCGGATCACCGCGCTCCGATCACAGCGTTCCGATCACAGACAGTATGCGCGCATGGCGATGCCGCAGCCACATCGGCCAAGCCTGTCACGCGACGGCGTCGAGACCCGTGACCCGTGACCCGTGATCCGTGATCCGAGACCCGAAAGTTACAGTAAATTACCGGCGACGACGCGAGCGATTGGCGTCGCCGTAGCCGCCACTTGGCGGGCCACCAACGGCACCGGGTTGTTTCGCTAAGCGTTCCATCGGCAGCGACGCAAGTGCTGAGGACGGAGTCGGTGGACGAACTTCGCTGCTGCGTTGATCGCGGCTGGCGCTCGGTGCACCGCCGCTCGTACTACCGCCACGATATCCGCCACCGCCACCAGCCGGTGCACTGCCGCGATAACCACCGCCACCGCCACCACCAGCCGGCCGCATGCCACTGCCGCCTGAACCATGCGACCGCCCCTGTGGCGCACCGCGACGACCACGAAAGCCGCTGCGATCATCAGGATCTCGCTCGTGACTACCAGCACTAGCATCGCGTGGCGGCAAACTCGATTTCGACCATTCGACCACCGGAATCGACTT
>JAYWHS010000085.1:0-1775 GCA_043777635.1 Kofleriaceae bacterium
TGTTAGTAGTACTTCAAGTTACATAGTATTAACTTTAACGTCGATTAACGACCTTAACTCCAGGGGACTAACCATGAGCCTACGTAAGAATTTATCATTGCTCCTTCTATCCGCGGCGTTGCCGCTTGTTGCCTGTGGTGGCGGTGACTCCGGTCAACCAGTGCCTGAAGGCACCAAGTACACGTACATTGTCGCAACCGCGACGGTGCCTCCATCGACAGTTTCGGCCAAAAAAGATTTTGGCATCGACCTCGACGGTGACGGTGTCAAGGACAACGCGCTGGGCGCGGTTCTCGCAACCCTCAAAACCCAAGGCCTCGATGTGCAACCAACGTTGACCGACGCTGTGCAAAGTGGCTCGATCGTGTTGTTGGCAGAATTCCAAACCAAATCTTTTACTGCGGCGTCAGCGTCGGGTTTACGGATTTTTTTGGGCGACAACATGATGATCACACCGCCTGCCTGCACGGATCCACTGATGATCGCGACCTGTGGCAAGCACCTGACCGGCACTGGCACGTTCAAGGTTTCGGCCAGCTCACCAACTGACGCTTTGGTCTCTGGGCCAATCGTCGGCGGCACGTTCAAAGGCGGCCCAGGCACCATCAGCTTGCAAATCTCGTTGACCGCTGGCCAAGCCCCGCTGCAACTTGACTTGCTCGGTGCCCGCGCTGAACTCACCGGCATTACCGACACCGGCGTGACCAAAGGCATCGTTGCCGGCGCCATCTCGAAGTCGGACCTCGACAACAAGATCCTGCCAGCCATCAAAGGCCAACTCGACACCCTGGTGGCCGCCTGTACCGGCACACCAAAAACTCCACCTGCATGTGGTTGCATGAGCGGCACCAGCGGCGCGCAAATCTTGGCACTGTTTGACACCACCCCTGCCGATTGCTCGGTAACCCTCGAAGAAATCAAGAGCAACGGCATCATCAAGACGCTGCTGGCCCCAGACGTTGAGATTGACGGCGTCCCCGCTTTGTCGCTCGGCATTGGCGTGACCACAGTCAAAGGCACGTTTACCCCGTAATCAGTCGAAGCCTCGCGCCGCTGCAATTGCTAGGCGCATGCTCGGAACGCTCGCATCATCACGGTGCGAGCATTTTTCGTTTCGGTCGCCGTGCTCGCATTGCCGTCGCTGCGATGGCGGACCAAACATCGAATGAAGCCGGCGATCGGCGACGCGCAAATTCGATCAGCGACCTCGGCGCTCCGACCACGGCGCTCCGATCACGGACACCATCCGCGCATGGCGACTCAGCGGCCACGCAGGCCTTGCGTCGGCGTCGGCGTGGGCGTCGAGAGCCGAGAGCCGAGAGCCGAGAGCCGAGCCCTGGGGTAAATTACCGACGACGACGCGAGCGATTGGCGTCGCCGTAGCCGCCACTTGGCGGGCCACCAGCGGCACCAGGTTGTTTCGCTAACCGTTCCATCGGCAGCGAAGCAAGTGCTGAGGACGGTGTCGGTGGACGAGCTTCGTTGCTGCGTTGATCGCGGCTGGCGCTCGGTGCACCGCCGCTCGAACTACCGCCACGATATCCACCACCACCGCCACCACCGGCCGGCGCACTGCCGCGATAACCGCCGCCGCCGCCGCCGCCGCCGCCAGCAGGCCGCATGCCACTGCCACCCGAGCCATGCGATCGACCTTGGGGCGCACCGCGACGACCACGGAAGCCGCTGCGATCATCAGGATCTCGCTCGTGACTACCAGCACTAGCATCGCGTGGCGGCAAACTCGATTTCGACCATTCGACCACCGGAATCGACTT
>JAYWHS010000086.1:0-1774 GCA_043777635.1 Kofleriaceae bacterium
TCTGCGCCGTTTTCGCCGTTGGGATTGCTCCAGGCGTCGCCCGACATGGTGCCAAACCCGAGCTTACCGAGCACATCTTCAATGTTGTCGCTGGTGCCTTGCACCACCGCGATGCGCGGAATCCATGCGCCTGCTGATGGATTGTGCGTGGACGGAAGAGTCGTTGCCGTACCCAGCAACGGATTGTCACCGTCAACAACCGTAACGCGTTGCTCAAGCCGAAATTGACCTTTCTGAATGGTCAACCAGTAGTCGCCCGGGACAACTTTGATGTCGAAGCTGCCGTCAGCGTTGGTGAGTCCACCGCCGGTCGGCGTATCAATACACTTTTCGCAATACACACCATCTGGGATCGCTGGCAATTTGGCATCGCTTAGGTAAATCAGTGCGCCAGCGATGGGGATTTCTAAACCGGCAGCGACTTGGGTCGGCCCATTCTTGGGTGCGAACACGGTGCCGGTAACACGGGCTTGTGGCACATGCGCATCCGCCCCCATCGGCGTGGCATCTACGCCTCCATTGGAGCGAGCCTCCGGACCACAAGCGATCAAGGCGACAGCCATCAGTGCGAGCAATGCTTTCATCGGCTCGCAGTACCACTGGCGTACAATTTTCCGATCCTCACGTTGTCCCCTCCCGTCCTCCCGGATCACACCGCTAGCGCGCGAGTCGTCGCCCTGCCTAGATGTAAAATATTGAAATAACTACAGATTATCCTGCATCCGTGCAACGCGAATGGTGACAATTTCAGCCACCGCGTAGCCATCCGCGCGGGTCTCAAGCCAGCGATGCGCATCGGTTTCACCGAACAGCTGTCGTAGTTTATGCACTGCATTTTGCAATCGTTTGTCATGCCGCAGTGGGTGATAGGCGTTGTGCCACACGGTCTCGACCAAGACTTCTTTTGAAGCACCACGCACCATCGAAGCATGCGCGCATGCAATCGCAGTGACTAATTTCCAAAGCACGGGCTTGTCAGCTAGCGCCACGACTACGCCGGTGTCCAACCATACGGTTTTAGATTCACCATCGACACCGAGCCAACGTGTTGCAGTGGTACCGCGAGTAATAATTGTCGCGAGAGGTGCGCCAAATATGGCAAGGTCCAACGGTCTCGGTGCCGCTTCGCCGAGCAAAAAGTTCGCTTGTTCGGCAACTGCGCTAAACGTGTTGCGCAGCGATTCAAGTCCAACGTAATCGCGTTGTTGCCATGCAACAAACAGAGCACCTACAGCGGTAAAATACGGCGAGCAAATTGCGTGAGCTTGTGCGCGCAGCGCCGTAAGTCCAGCATCCATGGGTGCACGAGCCGCGATGAGCGCTTGGCACCAACCGACAGCGGCTTCGGCACTGAGTAACGCTAGCTCTTTACGTTGGCAATACACATAGGTTTCCTCGGCGAGACGTAGCGCGTTGCCAGTGCCTTGTAAGATTGCTTGTTCCCACGCAGCCGCAGCGCCAGCGAACACACTTTCGGCCACATCAGGCGCGACCGGCACAATTTGATAGAGTTGATTTTGGCGCATGTGCCACCGAGCTATGTATGCGTCAGCGATAGCATCCCAATGAGTGGCGCTAACAAACGCAGCGGCGATCGGCAAGTCCGAATTTTGCAAGGCCGAGCGAATTTGCAACGTCCGTGCCCATGCACCGACGTAGCCGCGATTCTGCGCAACAACAGCGGACGCCAGCGCCGAGGCAACGTCAGCGCTACCCTCGGCCAACGCGCGTTGCGCCGAGAGCAGTGCACCAAACGTGTCATGCAAGGTTGGCT
>JAYWHS010000087.1:0-1770 GCA_043777635.1 Kofleriaceae bacterium
TGCAACGAATCTAGCGTTTGCGCCGCGCGGTGCGATGGCGTTACCGACGGTGGTGCAACAAGATATTCCTGAGCTGGCGTTGAAGGCGAGTACTACGGCAGGGGTGACGCCAGCGGCAAATGGCTCGGGCTCGGGTGCTGGTTCGGCGGCCAGCAATACCACCGGTGCTGGTGCTAGCACTGCCAAGAAAAAAGGTTGCGGCTGTCAAACCGACGGTGGCGGCGCACCGGCTGGCGCTGCGGCATTACTGGTAGGCGTTGCGCTGTTTGGTCGAAGGCGTAAGCGTAGTCGCGCATAGCCAGGTCGTCGTCTTGTTCGAGTCATCGTGATTTTTACTGTCCAGTTAACCGAGGAAGAATTATGAACACAATTGTTCGTCATGCCATTTTTGCGAGTACCGCGGCACTTGCCACCACTATGTTGATGCCCAGCCAAGCCCAGGCATTTTGCGGATTTTACGTCGCGGGCAGTGATGCCAAGATGTTTAACGATGCAACGCAAGTGGTGCTGATGCGGCAAGGCACGCGCACCGTGTTGTCGATGCAGAATCATTACGAAGGGCCACTCGATGCTTTTGCGATGGTAGTGCCGGTGCCGACGGTGCTCAAAGAAGGCGATGTCAAAACCTTGCCGAACGAAGTGTTTGCCAAAGTTGAAACCATGGGCGCACCGAGGTTGGTCGAGTATTGGGAACAAGACCCTTGTTACGTCCAGCCGGCCTATTCACCGACGTCGCGTGGGGCCAATGATCGCGTGCAGAACATGGCGGCGCCAAGCGAAGAAGGCGGCGCGTTGGGCGTGAAGATCGAAGCCCAGTTCAAAGTCGGCGAATACAACATTTTGATTCTGTCGGCGAAAGATTCGACCGGGTTGGAAACCTGGCTGCGGCAAGAAAAATACTCGATACCGTCGGGCGCAGCGGACTTGCTCAAGCCCTACGTGGCCGCGGGCATGAAGTTTTTTGTGGCCAAGGTTGACCCAACCAAGGTCAAGTTCGACGGCAACAAAGCCATGTTGTCGCCGCTGCGGTTTTTTTATGACACCGAAGATTTTGCCCTGCCGATTCGTTTGGGCTTGGCCAATTCGCAAGGCACGCAAGATTTGATCGTGAACATCTTGGCGCCGAGCACGCGCTACGAAGTGGCGAATTATAAAAACGTTACGATTCCGACCAATATCGATGTGAAGCCGACGGTGCGTGATCGTTTTGGCGAATTTTACGCTGCGCTGTTTGATGCCACGGTGGCGAAGAATCCTGGTGCGGTGGTGACCGAATACGCATGGCAAGCGATTGGATGTGATCCATGCCCGGGGCCGATGCTCGACGGTAATGACTTGGCAACGCTCGGTGGTGATGTGCTCGGTGGTGCCGGCCAAATCGATGATAAGTTCAGCGCACCAATGGGCAACATGGTGCTGACTCGGTTGCATGCGCGCTATGGCAAAGAGATCAAAGACGACTTGGTATTTAAACAAGCCGCGGCCATCGTCGGTGGCCGCGAGTTTTTGCGCGACGGTGTGCGGCTTGAAGAAGGTGCCCGGCCCGATTCGAATAACAACTTTCAAGGTCGCTACGCGATTCGCCATGCCTGGGAAGGCCCGATCAGCTGCAAAGCGCCAGTGCGCGGCCGGTGGGGTGGCCCGTGGGAAAGCATTCGCAGCCAAATTGCCGACGGTGGCCAGCCGAAAGCTGCAACGAATCTAGCGTTTGCGCCGCGCGGTGCGATGGCGTTACCGACGGTGGTGCAACAAGATATTCCTGAGCTGGCG
>JAYWHS010000088.1:0-5876 GCA_043777635.1 Kofleriaceae bacterium
CCAGCCGGCGATGCGGACGTATTGCAACGCCATCTCGCCGAACTTGCTGATATTTTCATCGTGTCGGCAGCGACGGTGGTGGTCAGCGACGAAGCCAGCGTGACCGTTGCCGCACACACTGGGCCAAAATGTGACCGCTGCTGGAAGCATTTTGATGCACTAGCGGTTTCTCCAGCAGACGTTTGCCAACGTTGCGCGACCGCGTTGGCAGCCAAAGGTATTCACTAACTCAAAGGATCGACCATGAGCGACGCTGTTTTATCAACGCCTGCTGCCGCAACCGCGAGCCGCAATAAGTGGATCATCTTGCTGGTGGTCGGTGTGCTTTCACTGGCAGCTGATCAAGCGAGCAAAATCTGGGCGCGGCATTCGCTGCCCACTACGACCAATGTCAAAACCGGCGCACCGTGTGTGGTGCCGTATGATATTGCGGATCGAGTTTGTTACGGCAAGCCAGTCACGGTGATCGAAGGCTATTGGGATTGGGAATTGTCGATGAACCTCGGCTCGGCGTTTTCGATGTTCGCCGGCCAAGGTAGTGCCCGGGTTTTATTGTCCATCGTGGGCTTGCTGGCCTGCGCTGGCATGCTGTGGATGTTGAAGCGATCGCGCGACGACCAAAAGATTTTGCATTGGGCGTTGGCCTTTGTCGTCGGCGGTGCCATCGGCAACTTAATCGATCGCATCTACTTTGGATCAGTTACCGACTTTGTCTTGTGGCATTGGAAAACCCATCGCTGGCCGGTGTTTAATATCGCCGACGTGGTGCTGGTGGTTGGCGTAGGCTTGATGTTTATCGACATTATCAAAGAAGGCCGGCGCGAAAAGCGGTTGGCCAAAGCCGCCAAAGCTAGCGCTGCAGCGTAAGAACTAACCCACCAAAGCCTAGTACCTCACATCCGAACTTCGGTCCTAGCCTCATTTTTGCTTCGTACCGCCAGTCGATCAGGGACGCTGAACGGACGTTGGATCTGCAGGACTAACCAGAAACGGCTAATGAATGATCCAAGAAACCCGCGCGAGTAACGCGTGGTGGGTTGAATGCCGGCGACTTGCCAGTTGAATGTGGCGCAGAAGGGACGGGAACGTCCCTTGCTTGATCGAGGCTAACCAGCAGCTTTGACACTTTGTCAAAGCGATGCTGGTTAGCTACTTCGCGAAAGCACGCGGCCCATCGATCGATATTCACGACGCGCAGCGCGTTCTACATGTTTTGCGGCAATCGCTGGCGCGCCTTCGTCGGCCGCGATGAAAGCCGCCGCAATCGCCACGTTGCGAATATTAGCTCCGGTCATGTCGCGATAGGTTTCGGCCAAGACGTCCCATTCTATATCCTCGGCAAGCGGCACCCGTGGGGCCCCATGTTGGTCGAACCCAGTTACCAGCATACTCTTCCACAGCGCCAGCCGCTCGGCGGTTTCGGGTGCAGCAAATACGATATGTGCGGCTAATCGTCGTCGTAGCGCCGGGTCCATGCTGGTATCGAGATTCGTTGTGAGGATGACGAAACCACCGAAACTTTCAACCCGTTGCAGCAGATAGTTCACTTCTAAGTTAGCGTAACGGTCAGTCGCAGACTTTACTTCGGCAGAGCGTTTTGCAAACAACGAATCAGCTTCGTCGAACAATAAGAGTGCGTGCCCGGCCTCTGCGGCATCAAACAATCTGCTCAATTGCTTTTCCGTTTCGCCGACCCATTTGGAAATGATGTTGGACAGATCCACTTGGTAAAGTTCGAGTTCTAACTCACGCGCAATCAAACCGGCAACCATCGTCTTGCCGGTGCCGGGTGGCCCAGAAAACAAAGCGGCGGTGCCAGTTCCGCGCGCAAGCTTGCTGCCAAAGCCCCACCGATTTAGCACAAGGTTTGCGTGCCGCGCCCGCGCTACCAGGCCGTAAACGTCTTCAGCAAGTTCAGGTGATAATACAAGATCGTGCCAAGTTTGGGTCACCACGATCCGGCTGGCTAAGCCAGCCAAATTGTCGGCAATAGTGTTGTGAATTCCTGTAACAATCTGAGAAAAATCTGGCGAAGGTGGCCGTGCTGCATCGTCGTATTCTTCAACATCGGAACCGGCCCGGCGCTGCAGCGAAAGCATGACCGCAGATCTTGCAGCACTCGCAATGCCACCCGGCCCAAGCGCATAGCGGGTCGCAATGAGGTCCAGTTCCGCAGGACTGCACTGGTGCAGGGGCACCTTCGATTGCGATGCAAAGCGCAGCACTCGGAAATGTTCAAGCCACAACGTTTTTCTAACCGCCGCATCGCCAAGTGGCCATCGAAGTCGAATCATGGTGCGACCGTCGGCGAGGTCGTCAATCCCGCGACCGTGTTCACTTGCTGTGATCAGTAACGGTATGTTGGCACTACGCAAACACTGCGTCAGTTCCATCCGCTCACTGGTGCGTCCAGCATTTTCCATTTTCGCCAACAGCTCGTCGAGATTTGCGCAGAGCACTACGGCATCACGGAGCGCCGCTTCGCGCAGATGCGCGACCGCAACGTTAACCGCCCGGTCCATCGGCACTTTCGCGTAGTCAACCAAAAAACAGGGACGAGGCCGGACCGCCGTGACAAATCCCCACGCACGACCATCCCCACGCACGCCTTGCAACACCACGACAACAGGCGATTGATCAACGTGCGTCGGTTGCCCAAGGTACCTGCGCATATCTACTATCAAGTCAAATTGGTCGTCGGAGAAAATTAACGGTTGCCGATCGACGTCGAGGATTTCACCGCAGCTATCTAAGACGGCGTCCGCGCGGTCGTCGCCTGCGAGAAAGTTCACGGTTCGAAGCGGGACGCACCAAGGCATATCCACCGTAACGATGGATGTAGGGCTGTGCGCAGTTGCCATCACAGGCTCGATCAACCGTAATTTGCGGAACGGATGATTGAGGTCAGCGAGCTGACGCAGCGCTCGTGTTGCACTTGGCGCTAGCGTGCGCCACGTTGCGTGCATTGCGATCGAAACGCCTAGTTTTGCATCTTGCCCCCAGCTACGAACCGCGGCCATGGCAACGCGAGCGTCGACGGCGTGCGCAACTACTGACCATAGAAAGTCAATCTCAACTTCGGTACTGCCAACCATGGATCGTAGCCAGCCCGCCCGGGTCTCCGGTATTTGCCTTCCCGGATAACTGTGCGTGGCCCCGTCGATCTTTGGAAAATCCGCAGCAACGGACAAGAGCTGCTGCGACATCGCGGCGGCGGCACGCTCCCGCGTTCGCGAGGTTGTTCCATTCTCGACGCTGTTGGGGTCGTCGCAGTGCGCAACATCGACGACGTTCATAACGCTCACGTGCTTTTGCTGCGCGATAGTCTCAGCCTGAAGTGCTACCTTGTTCACTGCTTGAATAAATTCTTCGCTGGCTTTCACGCGACGAGAGTAGTCGATCAAACCGCGCCAGCGTGGTCATTTTGCGGGGAAGGTTTTGGCTGCCGACTTCGAAGCCGTTACTAACCTGGGCTCAGGGGCAGTGGTTGTTGACCAAGGCCAGCAATTGCGGGCATGATTCCGTGATGGGTGGTCCGGGGAAAGAGCATCGTGGTGATTTTGATCATCAACAAAAGCCTAAACCGAGTCAGCAACAACAAGGCGAGGTCGGACCGGCCTACGGCGCGACAGCCAAGGGCGTAAGCAACAACAACAGCAATGCCGACAAGTTGCCCGCAGGCGTTCCATTTCAGTGGATCGGTGGCACCTATAGTTTTTGGCTCAGGCAATCGTGGGTTCAAAGCGCCTCCGACGTTTACGCTGCTGAAGGAATGTTGGTCGCGCCGTCACGCATGTATGAATTGCTCAGCAGTCTCAAACAACACGGCATGTTGGATTGGGTGACCGATGACCGGCTGCGCAAGGCTGCGTCGCAAATTGGCATGAGCTTGTTGTCGAGTGATGTTAGTAAAATGCAGCTAGCCACCAACACCTTCCATGTGTTGGGTCTGCCACCTGGCAAATCGGCGGCTATCACGCGTGCGGGGACAGGGCTCGATATTGTTTTGAGCGTCCCCGACATTAAAGAAGTTGACGGCGCAACGTTTGTGATGGCGGGCCACCACATTCTTCAACTGGTGCGTGTTGTCGAAAACTTTACCGGTTTGACGATTCAAGCTGACATGATGAAGCGCCTGACGGAAGGCGAGTTTCGTCAAACCATCAAAGTTGGCACCACGCGAATCACGCTTACTGAGGCGGCGTGCCATAACTTGTTCGGTGAAACAAAATACCAGCAGTGGTTACGCGGTGGTCAGCAAACCACTGGCAAGCTGGAGTTTTCCGACGATACATCCAAAAGTGAACCGCAAGCAGCCACCGATCTGAGCCAGGAAGAGATCGCCTACATTCGTACGTGGATGAAGCCGTTTGTGAATGAAGACAAGCTCACAGGTGGCACACCGTTTATTCTGTCGAAGCAACTGCTAGCCAAACTGCACGCACTTGACGCTTTGCCCAAAGACCAGCGGGACAAGATCTTGGCGATCTTGCTCGGTGCAAAGGCAAAAGCTGGCCCACCAGCCGAAGCCCTCCCAGCATATTTCGAACAATCAATTGATCGAGCTATCTTTGAGCATGAGCGTCAAGCAGCGGGATTTGCGGAACGGCCAAAGCGCGAGAACAATGCTGGTCGTGCGCCCGTGTTTGACATCGAGCTGCCGGCACACCTGTCACAGTCAAACGGCCTTATCAGCGCTGGCGAAACTGTCGCGTTTAACATTGTGATCGATTGGCCGGTAGCGAGTTCGCTGGAACAGCAAGATGCATACACCTGGCGCGCGATGACCGCGCAGATCGATTGGAAGCTGGCACGCGTTGGTAGCAAAGACGGCGCAGCAAAACGCACCACGTACATCGCCAATGGCGACGGCGGCAAGGAGTCGTTCAAGCTCGCGCTCGCGCCCGGCGAAACCCAAGCGATTTTTGAGCTGCATGCGTTTGTCAATCACAACTTCTTTTTGCCAAAACATCTGGCGACCCAGATTGTGGTGAAGCCCGAAGCTGAGCGAATGAAAGACGTCAAGCAGACGGCCTTTGCCGGTATGGGCCAAACCGTCGTCAACGACGAAGATCATGATTTTGATACCTCGGGATACAATGAGGCGTTTGGTGATCGTAAGTATGATCACGGTGGCAAAACCTATGGCGTGTTACCCGCCGATTTCAAACGCCGCACACCGGCGGAGCGACGGCACTACATTGAAGCTGAAATTGCGCGCAATACGCTGCTACTTGGTTACCTCAAAGACCCCACCGCGCTTGCATCGTGCCAGCACTTTCTGCGGCAACTCGAAGAAGAAAAAGCCGCCGTTGATGGTGACGCCAAAAAAGGCTGGCAGCCTTTTGAGTTGCGCGGGACCTACCTCGGCCGCGGCAATCACGTGCCTGATGGCGAGCTCGCACTGCAAGGTGCGGTGCGGCGGGCCGAGCGCAGCTACACCGATGACATGGGCGACACGTCGACGTGGGAGGTGGTCGAGGTGCAGATCCGCGATTTGTCGAGGAAGATCGGCGCCGAGAGCTTTCGGTTTGACGCCGAGGCCGCAACGTTTGATGCTGCGCTAGAAAAAGCATTTCTGGCCTTGTGCAAGCACTATCCACCCGGTCGTGTGGCGGTACTCGCCGAAGGCTTTGAAGCCGAAGGCCGCACCGCAAACGGCAAAACGCTTGGCTTTGATTTGGATACTGGCACTGCGTGGAAGAGCACCAAAGGCGCGGTGTTTGAAAACAAGTATGTCAGTGGCGCGGTCAACATCTTGGGCGCAATTGTCATGATCGCCTTTCCGCCGTCGACCGCCGTGATGTTGCCGTTATTGGCGGTGTATAACGAGGTGTCAAATATCGACGCTTTAATGAATGAGCTAGCGGCCGGCA